>CAYPGI010000028.1:0-5926 GCA_964410275.1 uncultured Muribaculaceae bacterium
TAATTCATCGTGATATCAAACCACAAAACGTTATGATATTAGATGATGGCATCGTAAAAATAACAGATTTTGGAATAGCTATTGCAACTAATGCAACTGAATTAACTCAAACGAATTCTATTATGGGTTCAGTTCATTACTTGCCTCCAGAACAAGCTAATGGTAGTGGAGCAACTATCAAAAGTGATATATATTCATTAGGAATATTAATGTATGAATTATTAACTGGGAAAGTTCCTTTTAAAGGAGAAAGTGCTGTTGAAATAGCACTAAAACAAATGAAAGAAAAAATACCTAGTGTTCGTAAATTCAATTCAGATATTCCTCAATCTATTGAAAATATTGTTATTAAAGCAACTGCTAAAAACCCTAAAAATCGTTATGATTCTGTTTCTGAAATGTATGAAGATTTAAAGACTGCTTTAGAAGAAGAAAAGAAAAATGAAGAAAGAGTTGTATATAAATACCCTGAACAAGAATTAGACGAAACCAAAAAAATACCTGACTTAAATCGCTTGGAGAAAAAACTTAAAAATGATGAAGAAAAAGCATCTAGTGGGAAAGGACTTAATATCGCTTTATGGATTACTGGTTCTATATGTTTTATCTTGTTAACTCTTGCTGGAGCACTGGCAATTATCTATCCTAAATTAACAGAAGTACCAGAAGTAAAAGTCCCAGATGTTTCAGGATTGACTGTTGTTGAAGCTCAAAAGAAACTTAAAGATGTTGGACTAAAAATCAGTGAAGATATAGAAGAAAAGTATGATGGTGATGTTGAAGAAGGTAAAGTGATAAGAACAAAACCTGCTACTGGAATAAGTGTAAAAAAGAATAAGGAGATAACTTTAGTGATATCTCTTGGTAGTAATTCCTTTGAACTAGAAGATTATAAAGGTAAAAATTATCATGAAATACAAGGATTATTAGAAGCAAAAAACATCTATGTTAAAATAGAAAAAAAAGATGTAGAAAATAAAGATTCTGTAAAGGAATATGAAATTCTTGATCAAAAACCTAAGAGTGGAACAAAATTATCAGAAGGAGATATGGTTACTTTAGTAATTCCCAATATATTTACTGAATATCCGGATTTTAAAGCTGAAGGATATAGTGTAAGTGGTATTCAAAAATTTTGTAGTGAATATAATATTGTTTTAACAATTAACTATATTCAAACAGAACAATATACCCCAGGAACCATTATTTCACAAAGTAGAGCAGCTGGTTCTAAAGTTTCGGCAGGTGCTCCTCTAATCATTAATGTCGCAGAAGCTATTAAGGAACCAGAAGTAAATGACTAATATGCAAGGGAAAATAGTAAAAATAATTAGTAATGATTATACTGTCTTAATAGATGATAAAAAATATATTTGTAAGGCAAGGGGAAAATTTCGTAATATGAATATAAGTCCTCTTGTGGGAGACAATGTCATTATTGATGAAAAGAATCATTATATATTAGAAATATTACCTCGTAAAAATGAATTAGTTAGACCAACACTCAGTAATATCGATCAAGTCATTATAATGGTAAGTGTTAGACATCCTGATTTAGATTTAAACCTATTAGATAAATTATTAGTTATTATTGAATACAATAATATTTTACCTATTATATGTTTATCTAAATTAGACTTATTAGAAGATACTGAAGAAGTAAAAGAAGTAATCGATTACTATAAAAAAATAGGTTATCAAGTATATATCAATGATGAAATAGATAAATTAAAGAAAATATTTAAAAATAAAATATCTGTCTTTACTGGCCAAAGTGGTTCTGGTAAATCTACTTTATTAAATAAATTAGATAATAATTTAAATATTGAAACAGATGAAATATCACTTGCTTTAGGTAGAGGAAGACATACTACTAGACATGTTGAATTATTAGATTTATTTGGTGGTTTAGTTGCGGATACTCCGGGTTTTTCTTCAATTAGTTTTATTGGTATGACAAATAGTGATATCAGAGATAACTTTATTGAATTTAATGAGTATCGTGATAAGTGTGAATACAGTGACTGTATGCACAATAACGAAATATTATGTGAAATAAAAAACAAAGTAGAAGATAATACTATTATGGCTAGTAGATATAATAATTATATAAAATTTATTAGTAAGTAGGAGGGACTATGAAAGTATCAGCATCATTTCTATCAATAAAAGATAATATAAAAAGTAATATAAATGTTTTAGATAAAAGTACTATTGATTACTTACATTTAGATATTATGGATGGAAAGTTTGTCCAAAATAAAACATTTAATATCGATGAAATAAGAGACTTATTAAGTGATACTACAAAACCAAAAGATGTTCACTTAATGGTTAACGATATAAAAAAATATATTGATGACTTTAGTACTTTAAATCCTGAATATATTACTTTTCATTTTGAAGCTACCTATGCTTCAGAAGAAATCATTGAATATATTAAATCAAAGAATATCAAAGTTGGAATATCTATTAATCCACATACAAGTATTGAAAGCATTATTCCTTATTTACCATTAGTTGATTTAGTCCTTATCATGAGTGTAGAACCTGGAATGGGTGGTCAAACATTTATTGAAGAAGTAGTTAGTAAAATAGATACATTAAAAGAATTAAGAGAAGATAACAAGGACTATAACTATGTTATCGAAGTAGATGGTGGCATAAATGATGAAACAATAAAACTATGTAGTAATGCTGATATTATAGTAGTAGGTAGTTTTATAACTGATAGTAACAACTATCAAGAACAAATAGATAAACTAAAGTAAGGGAACTATTACAGAAACAAATAAAAATTTTTATGAAGAAAAATTAAAGTAGGAGAATGAGGTGAGATATGTCAAAGTTTAAAAAAATTGATTTTACAAATTATACTATTAATGAATACTTGCTTGATATCGATAATTATGGTTTAAAAAATACTTGGCATAATATCTTATTTCAAATATTGAAATTAAGTCCAAAGTCAGAATTATTTACTCCAGAAAACTTTGGTGAACTTTATGAAATTGGATTAGAACACGATAATAAAATCAGTAAAAAAGAAATGGGGAAATATTATACACCAAGAGATGTTGCAGATATCATGTCAGAATGGTTACTAAAACTTGATGGGGTGAATGTATGCGATGTAGGTTGTGGTGTCGGTAATTTAATATTATCCTATCTCGATAAGATGAATTTTAATGATGCATATAGATTAATCGATAACGGTAATATTTATTTATATGATATGGATTCTATTGCCTTAGAAATATGTAAATATACTATTGCTATTAAATATGGTAAAGAATTATTAACAAAGATTAATGCAAAAAATTGTGATTTTTTAGATAAAAAAATCAAATTACCAACAAATTGTAAGGTCATTTCCAATCCGCCTTATTATAAAATATCTAACATATCACCGACATGGAATGTTACGAAAATAATTAACGATTCAAAGGAATTATATTCTGCATTTATAGAAAAAATTATAAAGAATAGTACAACTTCAGTTATTATTACACCATATAGTTTTATTGGAGCACAAAAGTTTTATTCTTTAAGACTTGAAATGAACAAATACAATGGTTTTATAATATCTTTTGATAATGTGCCGGGAAATATATTTTGTGGGAAAAAACATGGAATTTTTAATTCGAATAGTACAAATTCAGTAAGAGCTGCAATAACTGTTGTAGAAAACAAAAAGGATAAGAAGGGGTTTAGACTCTCACCTTTAATTAGATTTAAAACTGATGAAAGAAATATATTACTAAATTGTGATGTTTTGGAAAAATTAATTAGTCCAAAATATCAATTTATAGATTCTAAAAACAGAAATTATTACAAATGTTTTATTGATTTAGAAAATATTTTGAATCAATGGAATAATAAATCAAATAAAAAACTCGGAGATTACATCCAAAAGACATCTAATAGAAATAATAAGCCAATTTACATTCCGACAACATGTAGATATTTTACTGTAGGATCATCGAAAAAGTTATCAAGGGCTGGTAAAAGAATAATATATGTTGATAAGGAGTATTACAATTATCTTTATTGTTTAATGAATTCAACATTTGGTTATTGGTATTGGAGATTATATGATGGCGGAATTAATTGTCCGTTGACTATAATAAATAGAATTCCTGTTTTCTATGATATAGCAAGCGATGAGCAAAAACAAAAAATATGTAATATAGCAAGAGAAATGATACAAAACGAAGATAAATATTTAGTATATAAAAAGAATGCATCAAAAATGCAAGAAAACATTAAATTTCCTATCAAATATAGAAATAACATTAACAAGGTATTTTTCGAAATATTAGGAATAAATGAAGACGTTAATGTTTTAGATAAAATTCATAGTAGTAGAATTTTCGAAAAGGAATTGGAGGATGAAAATGAATAAGGATGAAGCATTAAAAAAGTTTTTAGATAAGATTTATTTAAATGATTCTGATTTGATTTTATCAAACGAAGATATACACAGGTTAAGTGATTTCTTTAAAGAAGTTATCAACGACGAAGAAAAATTCGCCTCTTTTTTTCGTGATAATGAGAATAAAATTTCTAAATTAAAAAGTGGTAAATTAGAAATGCAAAAACAACATAGACAAAAAAAAGCATTGCAACCAGGAGTTTTATCGGAATGCAATTATGTTGAAACATTAGCAAAGATTTTCGGTTTGAATAAATGTGTCGATTTGGAAAGGGTATATTATAAGGATATACCAAAAGAATGTATTCAATATATTCAAACATCAGCAACAACATGTTCGAGTGGAAGATATTTGTATTATAATCCGAATAAAAATATATATTTATTTCAATATGGAAATCCTGATTCTGGTGATGCAGAAATTGTTATTGCAGGAAATAAAATTAGATTAGAATTTAAAGAAAGAATTGCAAAAACAGGTGAATACGATATTACAGGTTTGTATGATGAAAGTGGAAAGTTATTGATTACTGATGCTTTTCAAAACAACACACCAGAACTTGTTCCATTTATTGAGCAATTTAATGAAGAAACTAATGTTATTGAACAAATAGGTCATAATTATAATAGCTTTGATGAAGAAACAAAAATCAATTCAATACAAGAATATTTTTTAAGACATAGTATTGATGTTTTAGTAACTTCAACTAATAAGGACGAGTTAATCGCGTTAACACCAGATTGTATTAATTTACAATTAGAAGATGGAACAAAATTTATTTCGACTGATAATAGTGAGATTAGAACATCTGGAAGAAATTATTCTAAAATATTTACGAACTCTTTTTTTGATAAAATATTAAAAAAAATGGATGCAGAAGATTTGGGAGATGGTAAATATAAAGTATGTTTAGATAATGAATTTGTAGAAACAGTAAAGGGAAGAGGAAAAACTGAGCTTTCAAGGGTAAAATTTAATAAAGTCTTTTTTGTTAAATTAGAAAGTGTTATATTGGATGAAAAAAATAATACAATAGTATTTGATAGAAAGGATGTAATGCAGTTGAAACCATCTATATCAATGCATATTAAAGTAATAGCAACCAAACAAGATTTGAAATACTATTATGAATCTTAATTTATTATAAATTCATCTAATGTTCTATAAGAAAAAAATATATAAGAATAAATTAAATTGATTTATGACACAATTATCCTCCATTATATTATTAAAGAATTGAATTGTAATTTATCTTCTTCATTTATTAATAATATTATATCAATAAAACATAAAGGTACAATAATAATTTAAAGGAGTCTTTAATTAGTCTCTTTTTTTGCTATCATAAATATGATATAATTTAAATAGTCAAAATAGAAAAGAGGAGAATGTATGAAAAAGATTATTACAGTTGATGGGAATGAGGCATGTGCTAATACTGCGTATATGTTTACAGAACTTGCAGGTATTTATCCAATTACTCCATCTAG
>CAYPGI010000028.1:5936-9905 GCA_964410275.1 uncultured Muribaculaceae bacterium
TAATAGACTGAACTTATTTAATGATAGAGTTAAAGTAGTAGAAATGCAATCAGAAGCAGGTGCTGCTGGTTTAGTTCATGGATCTCTTCAAGCAGGTTGTTTAACGACTACTTTCACAGCTAGTCAAGGATTATTATTAATGATTCCAAATATGTATAAAATGGCAGGAGAAATGTTACCTGGTGTTATTCATGTTGCGGCTCGTAGTTTATCGACTCATGCTTTAAGCATTTTTGGTGATCATCAAGATATATATGCAACTAGACAAACAGGTTTTTGTATGTTGGCTTCTTCTTCTGTACAAGATGCAGCTCTTTTAAGTGCAGTTGCGCATTTATCGGCTATTGAAGGAAGATTACCTTTCTTACATTTTTTTGATGGTTTTAGAACTAGTCATAGAAAAAGATGACTATAAAGAATTAATTGATTATCAAGCTTTAAAGAAATTTAGAAGTAGATCATTAAATCCAGCAAGACCTGTTACTAGAGGGACTGCTCAAAATGATGATATTTATTTTCAACTTACTGAAGTAAGAAATCAATTTTATACTGAAATTCCTGATCTTGTAAATGAATATATGGAAAAAATAAATAAGAAAGCTAATACTGACTATAAACCATTTAATTATTATGGAAGTGAAAATGCTGAAAATGTTATTGTAGCAATGGGCTCAGTTTGTGAAACAATTAAAGAAACAATTGATTTCTTAAAAGGAAAAATTGGTTTGATTGAAGTACATCTATATCGTCCATTTTCTACTAAATATTTATTAGAAGTTTTACCTAAAACAGTTAAAAGAGTTGCGGTATTAGATCGTACTAAAGAACCTGGTAGTTTAGGGGAACCACTATATTTAGATATCGTCGCAGCTTTAAAAGATACTTCTATTGAAATAGTTGGTGGTAGATATGGTTTATCAAGTAAGGACACTAATCCTTCTCAAATTAAATCAGTCTATGATATGTTAGAAAAGGATTTAGTTAATAACTTTACTATTGGAATAGAAGATGATGTTACTAATTTAAGTTTAAGTTTAGATAAAAACTTTAAAATAAGTGATTCATTAGAATTCTTAATCTATGGTTATGGTAGTGATGGTATGGTTAGTGCTTCTAAGTCAATTATGAAGATAGTAGGAAACCATACTAAGAAATATGTTCAAGGATATTTTGAATATGATTCTAAAAAATCTGGTGGAGTAACAGTTGGACATCTTAGGTTTAATGACGAAAAAATCAGATCTACTTATTATGTCGATAGTCCTAAATTAGTTGTCTGTACTAAAGAAGGCTATTTAGAAAACTATGATTTATTAAGTAATATTAGAGAAAATGGAGTATTTATATTAAATACTGATAAAGAATTAGAAGAATTAGAATTATTAAATGATAATATTAAAAAAATATTAATTGATCGTAATATTACTTTTTATAAAGTAAATGCTTTTAAATTATCTGAAGAATTAGGTTTAGGTAATAAAATTAGTACGATTATGGAAAGTATTATATTTAAACTAAGTAAAGTTTTAGATTATGAAGAAGCTAAAATATTTATGAAAGAACATGCTAAGAAGAATTATTTTGATAAGGGAGAAAAAATACTAGAAGCAAATTATAAAGCAATTGAAGAAGCAAGTAATTACTTAGAGTTAATTAAACTTAAAAAAGAAGATATTGAACATGAAAATGAACATAAGTATGATTTATATCACGAAATAAATCAAAGAAGGGGTAATAAATTACCGACTTCCTACTTTTTAGAAAACCCAGATGGTACTTTTGAAGCAGGTACAAGTTCTAAAGATAAAAGAGGAATAAGTAGTGATGTACCTGAATGGATAAATGAAAATTGTATTATGTGCAACCAATGTTCATTTGTCTGTCCACATAGTGTTATTAGACCATTCTTATTAGATGAAGATGAATATAATAATGCTCCTAAATATATTCAAGATAGATGTTTAAAACCAATCTTACCTGATTTGAAAGATTATCATTATATATTATCTTTTTCAATGTTAGATTGTACTGGTTGTGGAGTATGTATTAATACTTGTCCAGGTAAAAAAGGTGAAAAAGCACTTATTTTCCAAGACTTAGATGTAGCTTTAAAAAATAAAGAACAAGATATGTTTAATTATTTAAAAGAAAACGTCACAGTAAAAAATGTCAACACTAACACAGTAATAGGTAGTCAATTTAAAGAACCTAAATTTTCTTATAGTGGGGCATGTGCTGGTTGTGGTGAAACAGCTTATATCAAACTACTTACACAATTATTTGGCGAGGAAATGATTATAGCGAACGCTACTGGTTGTTCATCTATTTATAGCGCAAGTACTCCTAGTATGGCTTATACTGTTCCATGGGCTAGTTCTTTATTTGAAGATAATGCCGAATATGGATACGGAATGTTGATGGGAACTAAAGTTATTCGCAATCGTTTAAAAGATGTTATGGAAAATCATATGGATAATCCAAATAAAGAATTATTTAAAAAATGGATTGAAAATATGGATGATTACACTATTACTAGAGAAGTTTATAATAATATTGATTATAATACAGCTCCTCAAGAAATTGGTGAATTAAAAGATTATATTGTTAGTCGTATGGTATGGTCAATTGGTGGTGATGGTTGGGCATATGATATCGGTTATGGTGGAATTGATCATGTGTTATCAACTAATGATGACGTCAATATATTAGTCCTTGATAGTCAAGTTTATTCTAATACTGGTGGGCAATCATCTAAGTCAACTCATAAAGGAGCAATCGCAGCTTTTGCAGCTTCTGGTAAAGTACATAGTCGTAAAGACTTAGCAAGAATTGCCTTAGCATATCCTCATGTCTATGTAGCGCAAGTCAGTTTAGGTGCTAATCAAGCTCAATTAATTAAAGCATTTAAAGAAGCAGCTAATCATAAAGGACCTTCAATTATTATTGCCTATACTCCTTGTATTGCTCATGGTATAAAAGGTGGCTTAAAAAATAGTGTTGAAAATGAAAAATTAGCTACTAAATGTGGATACTTCCCAATATTTAGATATAATCCAACTACTGAAATATTTAGTTTAGATAGTAAAGAAGTAGATTTTAGTTTATATGATGAATTTTTACAAAGTCAAACTAGATATAGTATGCTTAAAGTATTA
The DNA here is from genome assembly GCA_964410275.1 of uncultured Muribaculaceae bacterium. GTDB lineage: Bacteria > Bacillota_I > Bacilli_A > RF39 > UBA660 > UBA5364. The sequence goes on from CAYPGI010000028.1 coordinate 9,092, forward strand.
AATCCTGAGTATGGAGATGAATTACTAAAAGCAAGTAAAGCTAATTCAATGAAGAGTTTTGAATATTATAAAAGTTTAGTAAAAGATGAAAAATAACATTTCATCTTTTTTTTGTAATAATTTTAAAAGTATAAAAAATGTATTTCAGGTGAAACTAAAAATACAATGAAAAACCATATTAAATGTATTATTTATAGTACAAAACTTGAGGAGTGTCCATATGAAACAAAGCGGGTTTACATTAGTAGAATTAATCGCAGTTATAGTAATTTTAGGAATAATTGGATTAATCGCAGTCCCTACAGTTAATACATTGTTAAAAAAATCTAAAGAAAACTTATATGAGAATCAAGTAAAAATGATTAAAGCAAGCGCCAAAAAATGGGGAATAGAAAACATTAATAGATTATCTGAAACTGAAATAGTTTATTTAGACTTACAAGAATTATTAAATGAAGGATATATAGAACAAAGAGAACTAATAGATCCGAGGAATACTAATAAGACAACGAATGGATGTATAGCAATAAGATATGATGAATCATATAATAAATATGAATACGATTATAGTGAAGATGTTTGTTCAGAATTATTAAAATAGAGTTTGCCCAGAATTAATGATATTGGGTAATAATAGATTAAAGGGTAAGATTATATTAATAGTCTTACCTATTTTTAAAATAAATATTTTTACTTAAAGACAATAATATTAGTTCTCATATGCTATATAAAAGGTTATCTTCTTTTTGTTTAAAAAGTTATACCAATTATTTCAAATATATGGTAAAATACTAATAAGGTGGTTAATATGGGA
>CAYPGI010000029.1:0-9601 GCA_964410275.1 uncultured Muribaculaceae bacterium
TAAATTGATTAAGATGTCTTTATTATAAAAGAAAATGAGAAAATTATTTTTTCTCATTCATTCTTATCTTATTAGCTAAAACCTCTATTTTTTTGATACGATGATTAATTCCAGACTTAGTTATTGCTTTGCCTGTTTCAATACTTATTATCTCACTTAATTCTTGTAAAGAAGCTTCCGGATATTTTAAACGATAAGTTGCAACAACTTTCTCTTTATCATCTAACAAATCCAAACCACCTATTTTTTCAATTAATTCAATATCATTAATTTGGTTAGTTGCAGCCATTATCATTTTATCAATATTGGCTTGTTCACAATTATTTAAGCGGTTGGTCATATTTTTATGATCTCTATATATTCTTATATCTTCATAATATAAAACAGCATTATTGGCATTAATTAGTCTTAAAAAATCACCTATTTTTTCAGCTTCTTTAACATAAATCATATATTTTGATTCTCTTTTTATAATTTTACTATTTAATGTAAATTTATTTAATAAATCATTTATAAAATTAGCATACTCTTCATTATCAACAGAAAACTCTAAATGATATCTAGACTTTTTTGGATCATTTATACTACCAATAACCAAAAATAATCCTTTAATGTATGATCTTATCAATGATTCATCATCTATTATATAATCTTTTGGAATGTTTGAATCAACACATAAATCTTTCAAAATCATATCTACTCGATTTTTTACTTCCAATATGTATAAAAAGTTTTTACTATAGTTGTAACCTTTTCTGGCCGTAATAATAGGCACAATATCATAAGTATCTTTTATAAGCCTATATATATGACGAGCCACACTTGAATTTTCTGTAATGATTTTGATACTACCTTTATGATAATCACTGTTACGAATAATTGCAGATAATTCGGAAATATTCTCTGTTCCAATTGCTTCTAATTTACTAACTTCATTTTTTACAATACTAGTAAATGACATTTTATCCTCTTATTAAAGTTGAATATATATAAAAAGATAATTTAACACGATCATGTCTTATCATTTCATCTTCAATTAAAACAAAATTATCAACTATTGTCTTTAATTTCAAATCTTTTAAGTTTTTAGGATCATAAATAGCTTGATCTTTTTGTTCTAGTGTCTCATATTTTTTTATTAATTCGTCATCTATTTTTCCATTATTAGCAATTAGTATATCAATTTTTCTTTTACCTAAATAACTATTCAAAATTTTAACATGATGACTGACATTACAATTATCTGTTTCTCCTGGTTGTGTCATCAAATTACATATATACATTATTGGAGCTTTACTTTTATCTATTTCATCAATCAATTCCTTACACAATAATGTAGGAACAATACTAGTAAAAACACTTCCCATACTTAAAAGAATTAAGTCTGCTTCTTTTACAGCTTTTATGGCTTCTGGATTAACAACAGGTTTTGTTTTATAAAAAACTGAACTAATTGCTTTATTAGCCATTGTAATATTGTGTTCCCCTTCAATAATACTATCATCTTCCATTTTTCCTACTAAAGTTACATCATCTTCTGTTAATGGGAGTACTTTTCCTCTTAAGTTTAAAACTTTACTTAATGATTCTATTCCGTCTGACATATTACCAGTTATGTTTGTCATTGCAGTTAATAAAAGATTTCCCACAGTATGACCATTTAAATCACTAGTTGTCTTAAAACGATAATTAAATAATTCTTCAAATAATGGTTCTGTCTCTGATAAAGATATTAATACTCTTCTAATATCTCCAACAGCTGGAGTTTTAAATTCTTCTCTTAATCTTCCTGTACTTTTTCCATCATCGCTTACTGCAACAATGGCTGATATATCAATCGGATATTCTTTAAGTCCTCTAAGTAAAAAGGATAAACCTGTTCCTCCACCAAGGACCGCTATTTTCTTATGCATTCTATCACCCAATTTAATTATACTATATTTCAAATAAGTTTTATACCACAAAAATAAAATACTCAAAGCAAATTGAGTATTAAAGTTCTTGTTTACATTATTTTAAATTTTTCTTGACACTTATAGCGGCAATTGACGCATCACTTACGGCTGTAGTCAATTGATATAGACTTTTCTTGACAACATCTCCGCTTGCGTAGACATTTTCTACACTTGTCATCATATTTTCATCAACAACAATGTATTGTTTGTCAAAGTTAATAGGTAAGTTTTTTAAAAAATCACCACTTGGTTGTAGTCCTGTGTAAATAAAGACACCTGAAACCTTAATTTCCTCGTTATCATTAATTATAATTGACTCAAGAATGTCTTCTTCAGTGTTAAATTTTGTTATTTCACTATTAAATTTTGTTTCGATATTTTTGATATTTTTTATTTTATTTATCAGTATCTCTTCGCCTTCAAAACTATCTTTTTTATTAATCATAATAACTTTTTTACAAATATCAGATAAATAAATAGCTTCAGTTAAAGCACCATTTCCACTACCAACAGTCGCTACTATTTTATCTTTATAAAATAGTGCATCACATAAAGCACAATAACTTACTCCTCTACTTAATAATTCATCTTCCTTTTGAACACCTAGTTTTTTTGGTTGTCTACCTGTCGCTATTATAATTGCTTTAGCAGTAATTTTTTCTTTTTCGGTTATAACTATTTTATAATCTTTTTTATCTTCAATATCTGTAACCATGCCATATCTATATTCCACACCAAGCTCATTTATTTGATTAAATACATTACTAGCTAAATCCGGTCCCGTAATTGAAGTAAACCCAGGATAGTTATCTATTCGTGTTATTTTATTTAATTGTCCTCCTGGTGCATCTTTATCAATAATTAAAACATCAACATTTGCTCTTTTAAGGTAAATAGCAGCTGTCATACCTGCAATTCCTGAACCTATAATTATACAATCAAAATCTAGCTTCATTGACATCACTCATTTCATTATATTGATTTTTAAAGCGCGATCCTCTATTCAATACTATAAGCATAATAAGTCCTACAATAACCATTGTAAAAGATACAATTTGAGCCACTTTAAAGTTTGCTATCATCAGACTATCAGTTCTAAGACTTTCTATTAAAAATCTTCCTATTCCATACCAAATAAAGTATATACTTGCTATTTGACCTATCTTTATATATTTATACCTTTTAATAATTAATATGATAATAAATCCAATAAAGCACCATAATGATTCGTATAAAAAGGTTGGATGGTAATATACACCACCTATATTCATACCTTCAATAATAAAGTTAGGTATATGAAGGTTTTGTAATGTTTCCAATGAAGTTACTGGACCATGGGCTTCACCATTAAAAAAGTTTCCCCATCTGCCAATAGCTTGACCTATAATTAATCCTAAAGCCATAAAATCCATTATTCTAAGTGTTCTAACATTATATCTTTTTGTATAGAAGATAACCCAAATAATTCCAACAATAAGAGCTCCGTGGATCGCCAATCCACCTTCCCAAGTTTTTACTATATCGAGTAAGTTTTTACTATAATAATCCCAATTGAAGCCAACGAAATATAATCTAGCTCCAATAATGCATAATGGGATCATAAAGAAAAATAAATTTATCATAAAGTTTTCGGGAACATTAAATTTTTTCGATTCTCTAAGAATTATTGAGCCCCCAATTAAAATAGCTATAAACATTATTAATGAATACCAATATATTCTTATAACACCTAAATCAATTAAAACTGCTTCCATATTACTTTTCCCTTCTTAATATTGGTTCAATTACCAAATCTTCCATAATTATATTTGCCACAGATATAAAAACTGCAACTATAAATGACATAAAAAGTCCATCAATACTAAAATGTTTGCCGAGAATAAAATCAACAATATTTAAAATTATAACGTTTATAAAAGGATAAAACAACCCTAAAGTTAACCCTGTTATTGGTAGAGTTAATAAAACTAATATTGGTTTTATTGTTTTATTTAATATATATATAACTATAGCAGCAAGTAATCCCCATAGTCCAAAATAACTATTATCTATTTTAACAGTATTACTGAATAATACCGCAACCATTATTAATACTAAAGCATATCCAATCATATGGATTAACCAATCAATAAATCTATTTAGGCGTACTTTTCTAGCGCTGTTTTTTTCATTAATTATAACAACCTTCATTTCATCATCTCCTATAAATATTATAGCATATTTTTATTATGTTTAATATACTTCATATTCAAATTATAATTAGTGTATTAATAACACAATGTTTCTTTTTGCCTTATTTTACTTAATTTCAGCTTGTAATTCGAATAATATATCTCTCAATTCAGTTGCTCTTTCAAAATCTAATTCTTTTGCTGCCTCTTTCATTTCTTTTTCTACTTTACTTATTAATAATTGTTTATCCTTCTTAGTCATTTTGATTTCTTCTTTAATATCATCTTCCTTATTAATACTTATTACATCTCTTATTTCTTTAATAATAGTTTTTGGAGTGATTTTATGATCGACATTGTATTTTTCTTGAATACTTCTTCTTCTTTCTGTTTCATTAATTGCTTTTTCCATCGCTTCACTGATTTTGTCGGCATACATTATTACATGTCCATCTGCATTTCTAGCAGCTCGGCCAATGGTTTGAATCAAACTTTTTTCACTTCTTAGAAAACCTTGTTTATCAGCATCCATGATTGCTATTAAACTTACTTCAGGAAGATCTAAACCTTCTCTTAAAAGATTTATTCCAACCAAAACATCATACTTTCCTAATCTTAAATCTCTTATTATTTTTAATCTTTCTAAAGTTTTTACTTCATTATGTAAATATGCTACCTTGATATTAAGTTTTTTAAGGTATGTTGTTAATTCTTCTGCCATTCGAATTGTCAAAGTAGTAATTAATACTCTTTGATTTTTTTCGATACGATTATTAATCTCTTCTATTAAATTGTCAATTTGATTTTTTGTTTCTCTTATTTCTATAGTAGGATCTAATAAACCTGTTGGTCTAATTATTTGCTCAATTACTTTATTATCTACTTTTTCTAACTCATAATCACCAGGAGTTGCTGATACATAAATAACTTGATTTAGTTTACTTTCAAATTCACCAAATTTTAATGGACGATTATCTTTGGCACTTGGCAATCTAAAACCATAATCAACTAAAACGGATTTACGAGCTTGATCACCATTATACATAGCTCTTACTTGTGGAATTGTTACATGCGACTCATCAACTACCAAAAGAAAATCTTGATCAAAAAAATCAATAAGAGTATTAGGCGTAGCTCCTGCTTCCTTTAATGCTAAATGCCTAGAATAGTTTTCTATTCCTCTACAAAAACCTGTTTCCTCTAACATTTCTAAGTCATAATTAGTTCTTTCATTTAATCTTTGAAATTCTAATAATTTATTTTGATTTTTAAAATACTCTAGTTGTTCTTGTAGTTCTTTTTTAATATTTTGAATTGCTAGCAATGCTTTTTCCTCACTTGTAACGAAGTGACTAGCCGGAAAAATAGAGATGCTTTTTTTATTTATTAAAATAACACCTGTTAAAGTATCAAATTCACTTATTTTTTCGACTATATCTCCAAAAAATTCAATTCTTATTCCTTTTCCATGTTGATTAACAGGTATTATTTCTAAAACATCGCCTCTTACTCTAAAACTACCTCTTTTTAAATCCATATTGTTTCTTTCATAGAGCATTTCAATAAGTTTTTCAATAATATCATTTCTATTTATTCGATCATTTTCATTTATTGTGAGCATTTTCTTCTCATATTCTTCCTTTTCACCTATACCATATATACATGATACAGAAGCTACTACTATAACATCCCTATTATTTAATAAAGAGGAAGTAGCTGCATGCCTCAATTCATCAATTTCATCATTGATTGACGAATCTTTTTCAATATAAGTATCTGTCCTAGGAACATATGCTTCTGGTTGATAATAATCATAATATGATACAAAATATTCAACTCTATTTTCTGGAAATAATTCTTTAAATTCACTATAAAGTTGACCTGCTAAAGTTTTATTGTGTACTAAAACTAAAGTAGGTTTTTGTACTTTTTCAATAACATTGGCTATTGTAAAGGTTTTACCAGTACCTGTAGCACCAAGTAAAACTTGATGTTTTTCACCATTTTCTATTTTTTTTACAAGTTGTTCTATTGCATAGGGTTGATCACCACTTGGTTTATAATTTGATATTAATTTAAATGCCATATATATCACCTTCTTAATTTTATCATTTATATAATGCTTTAACAATAAAAAAGTAAGCACTGCTTACTTATAAACTTTAAATATTACTTGATAAGTATCTTCGAAATCAATTTCTTCAACTTCTATTGAATATCCAACTTGTTCTATTTTTTTACTACATTCTCTTACTAAATCAATAACTGATTTTAAATTTTTATTTAAAGACGGATTTGAATCAATAACATTTGATTCAATCATAGGTTCTTCTACTATCCTTTTTTCTTCAATAAAAGGATTAAAAATTGGTTCAATTGGTAAATTTTCATTACTTTCTACTTTTTCAACTTGAACAGGTTGTGAATTAGTTAATGGCTGAAACTGATTTTCTTCTTTATTATCTTCCCGTGGTGTAGTATTTACTACTAGATTATCAATTTCATCGTGTTGAACATTTGGTACTTCTACAACATTTGGATTTATGAAAGGTGAAAATTGATTTTCTTCCTTATTATTAAGTGGAGAGAAACTATCAGTACTTTTGTCTTCTTCTGGTTCTTCACTTAAAATATCAAAAAACTTTCCTGGAGTTAATAATTTTTCTGGACTTTCATTTTCTTCCTCTTCATCCCCATTTTTTTCTTCTACTACTGGTATACTTGGATCATTTTCTAATAATGAATTAACATCAGCTAGTGGTTTATCTTCAAATATATCCTTAGCTTCGTTTTCTATTTTTTCAATATTCATAAACCCTGGATTAGTTTCTTCTTGAACTACTTGAGTAGGTTCTGGAAGAGATATTTCTGGTTTTACAGGTTCTATATCTTCTATTATTGGTTGAGATGGTAATTTAATATCATCTATTGGTTTTATATTAAATATTTCCATTGATGATTCATCTACTTTTGGATTTATAGGTTCAACCATTGAACTTAATGGAATATTTGTATTTAAATCTGGAAATTCATTATTGGTTTTATCTTCAATCATTTGTCCGACTCCTTCACTAATATTACTATTTTCTATAATAGGATTAGAGAAGACAGTGGTATCTAATAATTCAACTTCTTCATCTATTACATTGTTATTCAATATCTTATCTATTTCTTCATCAGTCTTTCTAACTGTTAATCTTTGGCTTATAACATTATTCAACATTTCTGATTGTTGTTTTGAATCATTTAATCTTAAAATTGATCTAGCATGTCTTTCAGAAATTTGACCATTTAACAAAGCTTCTTGAACATCTTCATTTAAATTTAATAATCTTAACTTATTAGCTATAGTTGATTGCTTATTTCCCAACTTGATTGCTAATTGTTCTTGAGTATATCCCATATCAAGAATCTTTTTATAGGATATTGCTTCTTCTATTGGTGTTAAGTCTTGCCTTTGAACATTTTCAATTAATGCAACTTCTGCACTGTCCTTATCATCTAAATCGGTAATAATAGCAGGAATAAAATTTTTACCAGCAAGAACACTAGCTTTATATCTTCTTTCCCCAGCAATAATCTCGTATTTGTCACCAATTTTTCTAACAACAATAGGCTGAATTACCCCATGTTCTTTGATAGATTCTGACAATTGATTAATTGTTTCCTCATTGAATTTAATTCTTGGTTGAAATCTATTAGGTAAAATATCTCCTAGATTTAATTCAATTATTTTCTTTTCTTCATTCACACTACACAACCCCTTTTTATTCTTTGTATATATAATACTATATCTTGGGAAATAACACAATAGTTTTTGGGAAATATTTTTTTGTTTTATTTCCCAAAGTTGTTTTAAAACAAAAAAACCTTTATTTATAAAGGCTTTTTCTTAATTTCATTAAATTTTCTAGGGTATTTTTTACTAGTTATTTCTAGCTTTTTAAATTTTATCAAAGTACGTTTGCTTAATTCATTTGGTAAGGTAAATTCTTCTGTTTTTTCAATTATAGTGTTCAATATTTTCATAGAATTATCAAATGTTTTTTCTTCTTTTTCGATATTCCCCTTCATAGCAATGAAATATTTATTCTTTTTAACCATAGGTATTGAATATTCAAGAAGTATATTTAAGGGTGCAACAGCACGAGCTGTAACAAAATCAAATTTTTCTCTATTAGTAAGGGCAAATTCTTCAGACCTAGTATGAATAGCTATGATATTTTCTAATTCTAATTCTTTGATTATTAAATTTAAAAAATCTATTCTTTTTTTTAAAGAATCAACAAGTGTTACTTTTAAGTTAGGAAATACTATTTTTAAGACTATTCCAGGGAAACCTGCTCCTGTTCCTATATCACATATACTATTTTCTTTTTTTAAGTCTATTATTTTATTTAATGTTAATGAATCATAAAAATGTTTTAAATAAACCTGATCTTTCTCTGTAATAGCTGTTAGGTTTATCTTTTTATTCCATTCTATTAATAGTTCATAATATTTATTTAATTTTTTTAATTGTTCAGTATCTATATTAATTCCTATTAACTTTAATTCTTCAATAAAACTATTTTCGGTCATTATTATACTCCTTTTTTAAATAAACCATTAATATTGATATATCACTAGGATTAACTCCACTTATTCTTAATGCTTGCCCAATAGATGTAGGTCTTACCTCATTTAATTTTTGTTTTGCTTCATTTGCTATATTATGAATTTTATAATAATCAATATCTTCTGGAATTAATTTATTATCTAAACTTAGCATTTTTTGAGCTTCTTTTTCAACTTTTGTAATATAACCTTCATACTTATTATTAATCTCAACTTGTTCAATAATATCTTTTTCATAATCTAATTTAATAAACTTTTCTAAAGTTTTAATATTGATTTCAGGTCTTTTTAATAAATTATATAAAGTAATACCATCTTTTAATGGAGTACTATTATTTTCAATTAAATAATTGTTTACTTCTTTAATAGGAGTAACTTTTAAATCTTTTAATTTCTTTTCTAATTCTAAGATTCCGTCTTTTTTGTTTTGAAACAATTCATATCTTTTCGAATCAATCAAACCAACTTGATATCCATAATCTGTTAATCTAAGATCAGCATTATCATGTCTTAATAATAATCGATATTCTGCTCTTGAAGTTAATAATCTATATGGCTCAGAAGTTCCTTTAGTTACCAAATCATCTATTAAAACTCCTATATAAGCTTCATTCCTTTTTAAAATTAAAGGATCCTTCTTTTGTAGTTTTAAAGCTGCATTAATACCTGCTATTAAACCCTGACAAGCTGCTTCTTCATAACCACTAGTTCCATTTATTTGACCAGCTGTATATAAATTCTTTATTTTTTTTGTTTCCAAAGTTTGTTTTAATTGAGTAGGATAAATTGCATCATATTCAATAGCATAAGCGTATTTTAAAATTTTTGCATTTTCTAAACCAGGTAAACTATGCACCA
>CAYPGI010000030.1:0-9457 GCA_964410275.1 uncultured Muribaculaceae bacterium
TTGTCTAGTAGTATATTCTTGTCCCAATTCTTTAACTTTTTCTCTAACTAATTTAAAAGAATAAGGTGCATATTTATCATATATTGTTCCAACTTGTGTAACAATATACTTATAAACATTTTCGCCAGTATTTTTTCTGTATACAATAACAAAAATTGCCACTATTCCTATGATAACAAAAACAACACTAGGTGACATATCAATCCCTCCTTCTTTTAAGAAATAATTTCTATTTCAGGTTGTTTAACAACACTTGGATTTGCCGCAACGGTTTGATTACTTGGTACTACAGGTTGTTGCATAACCGGTGTAACTGATGGAGCTGAAGGCTGTGTTGCAACTGGTTGTTCAATAACTATTTCTTCAGTAACTGGTTGCTTTTCATTTTCTTCAACTTTAATCATTTCTTTAGAAATTACTACTCCTTGACCTTCTAGGTAATCGATTAAATTATCACTAGGAGCATTTCTAACAATATTACCTATGGTATTTTTTTTATAAATAGTATTATATATTGCTTCATTATCTTTAGTAACATAAAACTCTGTAACTTCTGCTATTTCACGATGAAATCTCTTGGTTACTTTGTCTTGATAACCTCTTACAAAAACACCAAGTTGGACATATCGATAAATCGATTTTAAAAATTGATCAATTTCTTGATTACTTTCGAGCAAACTATACATACGATTTGGTATTGATGCTGCTTTATCAGCATGAATAGTCGAAAGAATATAATGTCCTGAAGAAATAGAGTTTCTTACCGCCATAACAGCTTCGGCACTACGTACTTCCGATAACAAAATCCATTTAGGATTCTGTCTCATACAAGCAACTAATACATCACTATAAGATGCAATATTATTAGTCTTCATAGCAACAATATCTCTGTGCGGAAAAATTCTGTCTAAATGGAGTTCCAATGTATCTTCAATTGTGATTACTTTTTCATTTTCTTTTATCTTAGATGCTAGATATTTGACAAACTCTGTTTTCCCTGAACCAGTTTCCCCACAAACAATAATATTGCAATGTCCTTCTATACATTTTATCAAGAAATCATGAATATCTAAAGTTATATACTTTTCAGCAAGTATCTTTTCTTTTTCCAAACGAATTTTAGCTGGGGTTTTACGTAGAACTACGGCTATTCCATTTTTAGCAACAGAATCGTGCACAAAGTTAAGACGTAATTCAGCACTTTCAGCATCTAGTAAAGGATGCGCCATATTGAAAGTTTTACCCATAACATTCGAACATTGAAAAGCTAACTTTTCCATAAACGCATTATTAATTTCTGGTTGTTCAATACGATATATACCTTTTGATAAAGTTTTTAACCATACTTGTCCACCATTACTATAAGAAATATCAGTAACGTCATCATCGACAAGAAAAGGATTTAAAGGTCCGAAGTCAATTTGGGAGAACATGTTGTCATGCATGATCTATTCCTCTTCTCCTGAATTATTGTCTGATGGCTCCTCTATTTGCTCCTCTTCATTTTCTTGACCTTCTATCATAACAGTATTAGCATTAATAAAATCCTTTAAATATTGTGTACTAACTTGAGTTTCACCTTCAATAGGAGAAACTCCTCCATGAGGTACTGGGAATAATACAACTCCAAAGTTTTGCATATATGATGCTTTTCTTAATAAAATATGTATTTCTTCTTTTACTCCAAACACTAAATTAGATGGTGTTCTTTCAGCTTCTGTGTTTTCAAAAACATGTTTTCCTGAACTATCTTTAACTGCTAGAACTTCAATATTTTCAATTAATTTTCCAACCATTATCTTTCCAGAAGTATCTTCTGCTTTCATATATATATCAATCTTATTACCTGGGAAAATTGAATTTCCATATGTAGTATCAATAGTTACTGGAAATGCATATGGAGTTTCACCTTTTTTCACTTCAACAAATGCTGAATTTTTTTCAACTAAGACATCAGTAAAAAACATACTCCCTTTTGGAATAACAGAATTGACATTTGACCACATACCAACTATATTAGCTGAATACAATAATATATTACTTGGTACAGCAATAGTCGGCATTTCAATAACAGTAACCATATTATGTTTTATTTCTGTTCTAGGTTGAATAGTAACATTAGCAACTGGTACCTGTCTAGGTTCAACCGCTTTTTCGATTTGCGATGTATACCCCCAATATAAAACTCCTAAAATAATTAAAACTCCAATGATTGTCACAGTATTTTTGTTTCTAAAAAATCTTTTAATCGAAATTAACACATTATTCATAATTTTTCATCCCTTTCATTCTTCTCTTTATATTAATGTGGTGTTTCTAATATTGCATCTAAACGATTGACAATATCAAAATTCATAACTTCACCAACAACATTTCCTTTTTCAGCACTAGAAACTTTCAAACTTACTTTCGGAGGTGTTTCGTTTATATCGTAAAATTCAATTACGTAAGTACGTGCTAAACTAGCATTTTCTGAAAACCTTCTAACGAAATTTTCGACAAACTTCTCGCGATCAATTCTAATAACACCTTCTTTACGATAGGCCGCTAAATCAACTGCATCATACATTGCTGCCTCAGTTGTTTCATTCAACAAAACCATATTATGTTCATCAGTATTGGTAATTGATTGAAATAGAAAAACAAATAGAATAGCAATTATTCCAATGCTTATAATCAAAACTGACCAAAATGACTCTTTCATCGCTAACACATTCCTCTCATAAATACTCTATACTGTATTATTAATTATATCACATTTTCTATATAATACCAATATTGTATAAGAATATAGCATCGATAATTATACATATCATAAGCCATATGTTATTTTAAGAATATTATACATTATTATCGTAAAAAATACTATTGTTTTTTTGTTTTTTAATTTTAATTTACAATATTTGATATTTTAAATTTATGGTATCAAAAGAGAAAAAGGAGAAAAATCTCCTTTTTATTTATACTACCAAGCTTCATTAGAAGCACATCGTGATGGATTAATTTGTTTACCCGATATTCCACAACCACTAAATAAATTAGTAAATGAACTTTCTCTTATAAAGCCACTTAAACATTTTTCTCCGTTTAATAAACATCTCATTTTAAAATCAGCATACCCCTCATCTAGTTGAGTTTGTCTTCGGTTATATTGTCTTATGGATTTTATAACTGCTGGGGTAAGCGTGATTTTGTATAGAGGGTCCCTATCAAAATATACTCTATCAGTAGTAACACCACGATTATTTGTGATATATGTATTTATATAATAGCTAACACTCCAATTATTTCCTGGTTTTCTTCCTGTTCCAGATAAACCCGGGAAAGGATCAGATAAATTAATATTTCTGTATATTACACTTAATCCGACTTGTTCGTCACAACTACCAGGAGGACACATCACTCTATTTCTTACATTATATTCACATTCGTATTTTGTATCTTCATTGAAAGCAATCGATCCTGTAGTTGAAACAACTTTCGATTGAACACAGGCTCTTAATTGATTATAAACAGAGTAATATGAGTTTCCGCTAGCAGTACGCCACACTCCATTTGTATCTTGATATTTATTACATTGTACTTTTGAACTACCTGACATTACACATCCATATGTATTAGCACAACCAGATGCCAGGAATTCTCCTAACCTACTACCAATTTGACTAACAAATGAATGTCCTAAATGGTGTCCACCTTGCTCACAGTCGTTAATCAAACGATTTAGTGTTGTATTATTCCATAAAAATGAATAGATACTTAAATCTTCACCGTAACTTATATTAACATATGCACCATCAAAGATAAATTTGTTAAACTTATGATTTGGTCCAAATGTTTTATAATCTATACTAAAATCATAAACACCTGGAGCTCTTGAATAATGAATTGGTAAACTACTAAATCCTAAGTCATAACTATTTTCATTTTGTGGAACATGGTAAGAAAAGCCTGATGGTTTATCAACAAACCTGTATACATTATTTGGTAATACGTAATCAAACTCCTTAGTTGTGAAACTCTTTATCCAATCATTAGTTGGATATGTTTCGTTGGTAGAATAACATTTTTGCCTTAATGTATCACATACCCATTTAGCAATAACATCATTTTTTCCATACACATCATAACTATAAATAAATTTATTAGAATTTCCTACATATGACGAAGTATTCCATTTATGTTCAGTATTTAAAGTTGCACCTGAGAAGTAATTAGTTTGTGCTCTTATTTCCAAGTTATCACTTAATCGATATATTTCTCCACCATAATACTCCTCTTCATATTGAAAAAAAGTAACTGGTCGAAATTCATTATATGTTCTTTGAAAGTTATTACATTCCTTTAATGTTCTTAGATATCCATCACGAGTATTCACTGCACTATTATAAGTATTCCTTCTTGATGCAGTATATGTCGTATCAGGAGTACATTTAGTAGATGTAAAACTATTTCCACAACTTGTACACCATGAGTTTGTATTTATTTTTAATGTTACATTATCTGTATTTATATAAGTTTGTTCAGTAGGAGTTCTAGTTTTTCCATGATAATAAGCTGTGTCACGTTGACCACTTTTACAGTAGTAAGTACTACATCCATATCTACAAGTATCTTTAGTTGTTGCACAAGGATCATATTTACCAGGAATATATATACCATTCTCCCATTTCCCAGGTATCCATTTTTTTACACATTCTTTAGGATCCCCATAATAACAATCATCACAGTCACGGGTAGCCGACTTACAACATTTAACACCGTGATCATTATGATCACAATAACTAGCACAATCATATGTAGAAGATTGTTTATAATTTGCGATACTATCATCTTTTTTAACTTCTATTTGATAATTATCCCAAGCTATTTTAACAGCAGTATTAGCATTTGCCCAATCTGTTTTGAATAAATCCCAACGTATTGCACCAGTTGAACTATTTATTCGACATTCACTTCTTCCTGTGAATGCTATTGGCCCTAATGTTGGACTAAATCCAGTATATCCTAATGTAAATCTTCTACCTGCAAAAACATTCATATTATTATCTGGAAATTCATATACAATTGATTCTCGGCAGAAAACTGAACAATATCTATTTTCCCACTCATAAAAATGATTTTTTATATTAGCTACAGTTGAATTACGACTTTCAAATATACATTCCCATTTTTCTGTATCTCTAATATAACTCTTTGTTCCTTCTTTACAGTCGTTTGTTATAGAAATAAAATTCTCACTCGTATCAAAAAATGTACATAAATCTGGTTTACATCCAATTTTATTTTTGTTTTCCTCTAAACCACAGCATTCTGGTATCTTATTTCTATTTTGAGGTAAATCACAGCACTTAGGCAAATCATTAGGGGTAGCTTCACAACCAGAAGGACAATCGAGAGAGGCACTATAGTCCCATATTCCCATCGCATATCCATATATTTTGTTTCCTGAAACATATAATAATTTATTAATATCCGGTCCTGTAGATCCTTTAGTAAAATTACTAACAGGGATTAAACTTGGAATGGATGCTATATTATTTGGAGTCATTATAGCCTTAGGAATTGTTCCCTTATATGAAATTGATTTAGCATGACCGAAACCACTTTCTCGATACATTAATCTAGCTATTTCTGTTCCAGTACCTGTATATATTTTTCCATTACTTTTTGCCACTGAAAATAATGGTTCAACAAGCAAAAGCATTCTTTGATTACACAATTTTTTTACTTCTTCCTTATTTAAACCCATTGATTCTAAAAATTTTACTTCAATTGATTCATTTTCGGGTTTATTTAATATATCATTGAAATAATTGACAATATAATTACCACTACTATTACTGTAATAATCTTGTATAGATATTTTATAAGCTGTTGTTGCACCACTTGCAAAAGTATCAGCAACAGTCCCAAGCAACACTTCAAAACGATTCGGAGTTGCTCTAACTGAGTAAACGTTTCCTGTAGGAATAGAATTCCAATAATCGGCACTATTAGTAATTTTACCATCTGGTGCTACGATTCTATTTCCATCTTTGTCGATCAATGAAATACGAAATCCAAAATATTGATCATACCAACAAGAATCGGTTCCTTTGCACCCACCACTATAACTTGTACTGCTGTCATCACCACTAGCGTCATCATCCCATTCATCTGCTTTAACAGTATTACTAAAAATCCCTATTAAACAAATAGTAAATATAATATATAATATTTTTTTCATCTTATCTACTCCTATTTCAGATCAAAACTATCTTTCTTATTCAAATAAAATATCGCTGATAAACAAACAACTATAACGGAAACTAATATAACAAAATAGTATTTCGAAATAAATTGATAAATTAGTTCAAAATCAAATCCATTGTCATCTTTATCTGTTTCATCAGGATTCGGTTTTTTAATGATACTTTCCTTATACTCATTAACTTTTTTTATAAACTGGCTATAAGTAAGAGTCGTTGATTGCCATCTTTGACATAATTCATAATTTTCTATACCTTTACATGCATCATCAGCATAATATCTATTATAATAAGGCAAATTAACATATTTAGTATATATCAATTCGTTTTTACAATTTTCCACATTAGAATAAACTTTAAAAACAGTTGCGATTCCACTAATATAATCTCCGTTTCTTATAATAGGAGAAGTGGCATTATAGTAGTAATTAACATTTTTTAATGTATCTTTTATATAAACATCTGGATGCATATTAGCAATTGTTATAAAAAATTCTATACCATTGATTTTTCCATTATCTATTTTTTCTTCAAAATCATAAGAAAAGTTTATATTACCAGCAATTTTTTGTAACCTAACCTTTTCACTATAAGTACACTCTGCATTAATAATTAAAGGATTTAAAAATAATATAGTAATAAATACTAAATAATAAAAATATTTTTTCATATATTATCTACCTCCATTATATATTAATTTTTTTAAATAGTTTAGCATTTTTTTCAAATTTTACACTATTTAATCTGATAAGTGTAAATGTTATTTCTTATTTTTAACTCTAATGTTATTTTATTTGCTCTTTCTACTTCTTCTATCATTTCGATGTAATATATATTATTTTTTTGTAATTTTAACGTTTTTATTTGATTAAATCCTATTGTTTGTTTTTTTTCTTTTCCATCTATTTCATATTTTATATTACCAAAATAATCAATCAAATTATAGAGATTATGTAATCCATACATATTAGTTTCTTCATCCTTAATTAATTGACCAGATATTTTTAATAAGGTTTTATTATAATTAGTATTAACATTTGGTTTAACAAACTCTACTGATTTAATACATTCAGTTTTACTTATACAAAAATCATAATCTACTTTAAACTCTTTAGCAATAGAAAATTCATCTATTTTTAATGTCGATTTATTTAAAACATCGTTATTAAAAGAATATTCTTTTCCTATTTCTAGATTTATTGGCTTATTAACTTTATCAAGATTAATATAATCTAACTTTATACCGATATATTTAGGAGTTAACTTATTATCAACAATGTCAATCTTATCAATATATTTAAACATCATATTTTCATTTATTAAAGATTCAGGTATTTCATATACTAAAATTTCCTTTGAAAATTCCTTTGGAATAGGAGCATCTTCATAAGTGTGCCCTAAATCAATTAAACTTGCTCGATATTTATTAGTATGATAAAAAGTTTGATTATTTATTATTAACTCTGCATCAGCAGTCTTTAGTTTAGCTTTGTTCACCCCAATTGATTGAAGACTTAATTCTAACACTACTAGTGCTTTATCTTTAGTTAATTTTTTTATTTTGTAATCTCTATTCGTCACATAACTTCTATTAACACTCATTATAAAATCAGTAGTAGAGAAAGTATCACCTTGTCTATAAGTTCTAGAATAAACTCCCATATTTAAATAGACAACAAAAGAAGTAATAGATATCAATATTAAAAATGTTATATTGATTAAAAATTTATTTTCGATATAAATGTATCTAGCAAATCTAAGTTGCTTTCTAAAACCTCTTCTTATTTGATTAGTATCTACTGTTACATCTACTTCAAATTCTTCGTTATCTTCTACTGTTATTTCTAGGGCTTGTAAATCTTGTCCAAAATTAAATTTCTTTATATCAAATCCCGTTGCTCTAATAAAGGTTATAACAATACTAAAACACTGCAGAATAAAGATCATAAAAATAAAATCTCTTACTAATCTTATCGTTCTACTATCTATTATTTCAAATTGCAAAGTTCCAATAGTGGATAACGAAGCATTATATATAATTATTAAAGCTAAATAAATTGCAATCGTCACTACATAAAAAAATATTGGTTTCTTTTTTAAATACATAACTGACAATATAATAATTGAAACTAACATTATCAAAAAAGGAAAAATGAACATATATATATTGAACAATTCAGATGCAAAATCTTGTCCAGTTACTAACTGTGATGAAGCAATATAATTGTATAAAAAGTTCAATAGTTTATTGGTTCGATAAATTAAATATGTCATAAAAAAAACCAATATGAAATGTAGTAATTTAAAATTTTTGATAAAAAATGCATATGGTTTTTTAAGTATCATTTATCTCACCTTCTTTATCCTTATATATATTATACAACATATTAGATAAAAAAAAAAGAAAAAAGTAATAACTTCATCTTTTCTTAATTTTTATTCTGAGTATTGTCTTTAATTTATCTGCTGCTACTTTTCTAGCGTCTGATAAATATATTTCCTTATGTATAAATCCAATTCTTTCATAATTATTATTACTTAAATAATCATTCATTTTTTGAAATGATTCGGATTCAGTGTCATAAGAACCATTATGTAATATTTGAAGTGATAAGCCTTCTTCTACTTCTTCATAAAAAGATTCATTTAATAATTTATTAGGTTTCTTAATGCTTGCTATTTCTAGGGCTTTATCAAAAATACTCTTATCAACAAATGACGGTTGTTTTATCATTATTGTATAAGTAAATTCATCCTTATCAAGAATACCCTTTTCCTGTTGCAATTTAATCCCTTTTTCAGTTAAACTCCATACTCCTTCAAGAGGATACACAGTATATTCAAAATATCCATTTGGAGTAAAACCATTTCTAGGCATCATTTTGATGGTATACGATAATTGATATAATACTTCAATATGTTTTGCAAACATTTCACTATTAGGATTACCAATACCTTTAATACAAAAAAATTTTTGTTTAGGAATATCTACTACTTGTGGTTTATCTTTAACTCCATATAATTCTTTTTCTTCTTTTTTATATTCATATTTCATATTCTCACCAAAATTATTATACTATACTTTTTATATAATAAAAACTCACATATCAAAATTAGTGAGTTTTTCTACAAATTATGTAGTAATAATCAAAATGGTGCTCGTGGTCGGAGTCGAACCGACACGGTGTTTTAGCACCACTGGATTT
>CAYPGI010000031.1:0-9440 GCA_964410275.1 uncultured Muribaculaceae bacterium
TAAAAATAGTAAAAGTATATGCTTCTACTATTAATGTATACAAATTATTAAAAAAACATCCTGATGCAAAGTATAATTATACTTTGAATGGTACTTATAAAAAATTAGGTTGATTTAATTGAAATAATAATCAAAGTATTGTATAATAAGCGATAGGGTGATATTATGAATTATATTTGGTTTGGGATTGTGGCATTACTTTCTTTAATAGAAATTATTACAGTTGATTTAGTAGCCTTATGGTTCATAATAAGTGGTATAATTGTAATATTTCTTTCTGCTTATATAGAATCATTTTTTATCCAATTTATCTTGTTTATTATAATAGGTATAATTCCTTTGCTTTTCTTAAGACCTTATGTTAAAAAGTATTTGACAAGAATAAAAATTAAGAATAATACGAATTCTTTAATTAATAAAGTTGGAATTGTTACTAAAGAAGTAAATGAATCTGAAGGTGAAATAGAAATTAATAATAATATATGGCCAGTTAGAGCTTCTAAAAAGATAAAAGTAGGAAGTAAAGTAAAAATAGATAGCATTAAAAATTTTACAATTTATGTTTCAGAAGAAAAAAGTAATAAAAAGAAAAAGTAGAGCTAGTGTATATATCTAGTTCTTTTTTTAATAAATCTTTTTATTTTTTAGTAAAGATGGTATAATAATAATGGTGATTAAAGTGATAAAAACAATCAATAATACAAATATAAATTATGTCACCTATGGAAATGAAAAAGGAAAAAATATTGTTTTACTTCATGGATGGGGACAAAATATAAAAATGATGGAACCAGTAGGAAATGCATTTCAAAAGGATTATCGCATAACAATAATTGATCTACCTGGATATGGGGATAGTAGTGAACCTACTTATACTTGGCAAGTAGAAGATTATGTTAATGCAATAAAAGAATTATTAGATAGTTTAAAAATAGATAATCCTATTTTGATTGGACATTCCTTTGGGGGAAAGATTAGTTTGTTATACGCAAGTAAATATAATGTAAACAAATTGATCTTATTTGCTAGTCCATTTAAACAAGGAAAAAACACCAAAACATTAAAAGTTAAAATATTAAAAACACTGAAAAAAGTTCCAGTAATTAATAAATTAGAGGGATTTGCTAAAAGACATATGGGTTCTGATGATTATCGTAATGCAACTGAAACGATGAGGCAAATATTAGTTAGTACAGTTAATTTAGATATTAGTGAAGAAGTAAAAAAAATTAATTGCCCAACTATTATTATATGGGGTACGAAAGATGAGGCTGTCCCATTAGAAGACGCATATATTTTAGAAAAACTTATTAAGGATGCTGGTCTTATTATATATGAAGGATGTACGCATTATGCATATTTAGAAAGATTAGGGCAAACCATAAGTGTAATAGATTGTTTTATTAGGGAGTGATAAGTATGTTTAATTATTTTATTTTATCTTTATTACCAGTTACTATCTATTTTATTGTTAAATGTAAGAAAGCAATTCATATGTTACAACAAAATTGGTACGATGAGGATAACCGCTATTTAAAATGGATTATAAATAATCCTTATAAAGTATTTATAGAAAGTGATATGTGCTTTGTAATTTTTATTGCTACTATATTTATTCCGGTAGAAATAGGAATAATTGCTTTTAGTACTTTTTATTTAGCGTGTATATATGTTGTATATAAGTATCGTCAAAAGACGCAAGTAAAAAAACCATTAGTTATTACTAAGAGAGTAAAAAGATTGTTAGTGACAATCGGTTTATTGTATTTAATTGTGATTGCGGAAACAATTTTATTTTATAATGAAAATGTAGTTGGATATTACTATTTAGTTATTGGTGCTACAGTTTACATTACTTATTTTTTAGTAATGGTAGCTAATACTTTTAATAAACCAATTGAAAAGTATGTTTATAATTATTATAAAAGACAAGCCATTAAAAAATTAAGAAATATGCCTGATTTAGATGTAATTGGAATTACTGGTAGTTATGGTAAAACAAGTAGTAAAAATATTTTAAATGATATCTTAAGTGTTAAATTTAATGTGTTACCAACACCCAAAAATTATAATACTACTTATGGTTTAATGCTCAGTATTAATAATTACTTAGATAAATTCACAGAAGTCTTTATTGCCGAAATGGGAGCTTTTAAAGTAGGAGAAATAAAAGAATTATGTGACTTTGTTCAACCTAAATATGGTATTTTAACTACCATAGGAACAGCTCATTTAGAAAGTTTTGGTAGTATCGAAAATATTCAAAAGGGTAAATTTGAACTTATTGAATCATTACCTAGTGATGGAGTTGCGGTATTAAATAAAGATGATGAAATGCAAGTCAATTATCATATTAAAAGCGATTGTAAAAAGTTATGGATAGGTATTGATAATAAAGAGGCAGATGTGCATGCTACTAATATCAAGATGTCATATAATGGAATGACTTTTGATTGTATTTTTAAAGGAGATAAAAATAAGTATAACTTTTCTACTAGATTACTTGGTAGAGCTAATATATATAATATACTGGCGGGTATTACTCTAGGTAAGTATTTAGGAATAAGTATTGAACAATTGATTATTGGTGTAAGAAGAGTAAAAGCTATTGAACACAGATTAGAACTTAAAAAATATGGTACAATAAATATTATTGATGACGCATATAATTCTAATCCTGTTGGTTCTAAGATGGCTCTTGATGTGCTTAACTTAATGCCAGGGTATAAGATTATAGTAACGCCAGGTATGATTGAATTAGGCGATAAACAATATGAATTAAATATGAAATTTGGAGAATATATGGCTGATGTTTGTGATGAAGTAATCTTAGTAGGAGAAGAACAAACTAAACCAATATATGATGGGTTAATGCATAAAAAATATAATCCGAAACATATTCATATAATTAATGATGTTAAGATAGCATTTGAATTAATGCAAAAATTAAAAGAAAAAGAAACTTATGTATTATTAGAAAATGATTTACCAGATATATTTAATGAGAAGTAGGAGGAAAAACAATGAAAATTAAAGTAGGAGTTTTATTTGGTGGAGTATCTGTTGAACATGAAGTAAGTATCATTTCGGCAGTGCAAGCAATGGCAAGTATGGATGAGGAAAAATACGAAATTATTCCTATTTATATGGCAAAGGATCGTACTTGGTATACAGGTAAGATGTTAATGGATATTGATATTTATAAAGATTTTAACGATCTAAAGAGATATGCTACCAAAGTAGTTATGTGTAAGAAAAATGGAGAGTTTTACCTTCAATCACTTGGCTTTTTTAAGAAAACAGTATGTGAATTAGATGTGGCTTTTCCAATTGTTCATGGTAACAATGTTGAAGATGGTACGATTCAAGGTTATTTAGATACTGTTGGTATACCTTATGTTGGTAGCCGTGTTCTAGGATCTGCTTTAGGACAAGATAAAGTAATTATGAAACAAGTTTTTGAAGCAGAAGGTTTACCAATTGTTCCTTATGTATGGTTTTATGATAATGAATATTTAATAGATGAAGAAGAAATAACTAAAAAAGTTAAAAAATTAGGTTATCCTGTTATTGTTAAACCTGCTTCTTTAGGAAGTAGTGTTGGAATAAGTGTTGTTAAGAAAGAAGAAGACTTAGAAGATGCTGTTGTTGAAGCAATGACTTATGATACTAAGATTGTTGTTGAAAAAATGGTGGAAAACTTAGTAGAAGTAAATTGTAGTGTTTTAGGTAATTATGAATACCAACAAACTTCTGCAATCGAAGAAGTAATGAGTACTGAAGAATTTTTAACTTATAAAGATAAATACATTGGTGGTAAAAAAGGCGAAAAGTCTAAAGGTATGGCTTCTACTAATAGAGTAATACCTGCTAGAATTGATGATAAATTAATGGAAGAAGTAAGAGATTTATCTAAGAAAGTATTTAAAGTATTAAACTTAGGTGGTATTTGCCGTATCGATTACTTAATTGATAAGAAAAAGGATAAAGTATATATTAATGAACCAAATACTATTCCAGGATCACTTTCATTCTACTTATGGGAACCAGCTGGTAAAGCATATAAAGATTTATTAGATGAAGCTATTTCACTTGCTATTAAAGAATATAAAAATAGAAGTAAAAAAACTTATTCATTTGATACTAATATTTTAAGTAACTTTAATGGTTTAAAAGGTGGAAAAGGATTAAAAGGAAAATTAAAGTAATAGAGTTAAGGAGTTAGATTTATGGAAAGATTCACGAAAGAAGAATTAGAAGAAGCAGTTAGATCTATATCCTCAACAATTAGTAAGTGTGAGAAAGTAGAGCCAAAGTTGAAACAAGGTACTTCACAACACACACTATTAATACGTAGAATTAAGGCATTTAATATTGCATTAGAATTAATAAAAAGAGAATTAGAAAGTAATTAAATAACACATATAGTGTTATTTTTTGGTCTTTACTTTTATATACTAGTTTGGTATAGTATTTATATACAAAAAGAGTGATTAGCTCAGTTGGTTAGAGCGCTTGCTTGACATGCAAGAGGTCGTAGGTTCAAGTCCTATATTGCTCACCATTTTATTAATATAACGACTTAATTTTATAAGTCGTTTTTCTTTTGTTTTATAAGGGAAACATGTAAATTTATAAAATTGGTTTTTTGATTAAAAATCATTTACAAGCGTACATTTGTTTGTTAAAATTAACATAGAAAGGTAGTGATAATATGAATGAAAAGAAGTTAGCTCTATTTGAAGAAAAAGAGATAAGAAAGATATGGAAAGATGAGAAATGGTACTTTAGTATAGAAGATGTTGTTTTTGCATTGACCGAATCTAGAGATCCTAAACAATATATTAATAAAATTAGGAAAAGAGATGAATTTTTGAACCAAGGGTGGGTACAAATTGTACATACCCTTGGAATGATGACAAAAGGTGGAAAACAAAACATTAACTGTGCTGATACAGAAGGAATTCTTCGTATTATTCAATCAATTCCTAGTCCTAAAGCTGAACCATTTAAAAGATGGCTTGCTAAAGTTGGAAGTGAGAGAATAGAAGAAATTAATGATCCGGAACTTGCAGCTATAAGAATGAGAGAATTATATAAGAAAAAGGGTTATTCTAAATCTTGGATTGAACAAAGAGAAAGAAGTATAGTTACAAGAAATAATTTAACCAATGAATGGAATGAAAGAGGTGCTATAACACCTAAAGATTATGCAATTCTTACAAATGAAATATATAAGTCTGGTTTTGGTTTAACGGCTAGTAAATATAAAAATATTAAAAAGATACATGAAAGTAGAAATTTAAGAGATTCTATGACTAATATTGAACTTGCACTAACTAATTTAGGAGAAGCATCTTCAGTTGAAATTCATAAGAAAAATGATTCAATAGGAATGGATGAATTAAGTAAAGATACAAAGGTTGCAGGAAGAGTATTAAAGGTAGCTAGAGATGAATTAGAAAAGGAGTTAGAATATAGTGTTATATCTAATCAAAATTATATTGATTTAACACAGGAAGGAAAAAAGATTGAACATAAATAATGATTAATCATTATTTTTTTTATACTCTAAATACAATAACCAATAGGTAAATTACTCATATAATACATTGGTAGGTGACAAATATGGATGTAAAAGGCACATATGTAAATTATGTACAATATGGTAACGAAACAGGAAAAGATATTGTTTTACTTCATGGCTGGGGACAAAATATTGAGATGATGGATCCAATAGGAAAGGGAATGCAAAATAAATTTAGAATAACAATTATTGATTTTCCGGGTTTCGGCAAAAGTCCTGAACCACCATATGGATTTAGTGTCTTTGATTATTATGAGATATTAGATGAATTATTAGAAAATCTTAACATTAAAGAACCTATTCTTATTGGTCATTCTTTTGGAGGAAGAATAGCGATAATATATGCAGTAAATAAAAAAGTATCAAAGTTAGTATTAATGGGAACTCCGTTTAGAAGAACTAATAAAAAAGCTAATTATAAATTAAAAGTATTAAAAATAGTTAGAAAAACACCCATTATTAAGAACTTTGAAGGCTATTTAAGAAGTAAAATAGCGTCTAATGATTATTATAATGCTAGCCCCATTATGAGAAAAGTATTAGTCAATGTAATAAATCAAGAACTAACAGATTTAATACCTAAAATAAAAGTTCCGACTATTCTTATATGGGGAAGTTATGACAAAGAAGTACCTATAAGTGAGGCAAAATACATTGAAGATAAAATAAAAGATTGTGGTCTTATTATTTATGAAGGATGTTCACATTTTGCTTACCTTGAAAGATTAAATCAAACGATTAATATATTAGACTGTTTTTTAAAGGATGAGTGATTATGATATATTTAAGTTTAATACTAATAAGTTTAAGTCCTTATTTATGTTTAAGAACTAAAAAGGCGATGCAAGCACTTCAACAAAATACTTATGATAAAGGATATCGTTATATAAGGTGGGTAGTAAGAAATATTTCTAAGGTATTTGAACCATTAGATCTATTACCTTTGTTTTTAATTGTTTTTAATTTTTTTATTAATAGTAATTTAGCAATAATAATTATATATATATTATTATATAGTTTTTTATACTATGATTTATATGATAAATTAAAAAGAGAAAAAGATAAAATGCCATTAAAAAACACCTCTAGAATAAAAAGAATTATAGCTGTGACAGTATTAATATATATCTTATTGATATTATATACATATTATAATATCAATATATACATTTTAAAGTCTTATGTTTATATCTTTATTATATTAGCATTCCTTCAATATTTTGTTATATGGTTTGTTGCTAGAGTAACAATGCCTATTGAAAAACTAGTTTATTTATACTATTTAATAAAAGCTAAGCATAAACTAAAAAAAATAAATGATTTAAAAGTTATTGGAGTAACAGGTAGTTATGGTAAGACTAGTACTAAAAATATTTTGAATGATATCTTAAGTACTAAATATAATGTATTAGCTAGTCCTAAAAACTTTAATACCCCATATGGTTTATTGATAACTATTAACGAATATATTGATAGGTTTACTTCTATTTTTATTTCTGAAATGGGAGCTCGTAAAAAAGGGGAAATAAAAGAATTATGTAATATTGTTAAACCTAAATATGGAATATTAACTAAAATAGGGGTAGCTCATTTAGATAGTTTTAAAACCGAAAAAAATATTCAAGAAACCAAATTTGAACTTATTGAATCATTACCAAGTGATGGTATAGCAATATTAAATATGGATGATTCTTTACAAGTAAGTTATCCACTTCAAAATAAATGTAAAGTTGTTTGGATAGGTATGAGTAATGAATCAGATGTAATCATTAGTGATATTAAAACTGATTCCTCAGGAACATCATTTAATGTAATGTTTAAAGGAGATAATAAAAAATATCACTTTAAAACGATATTATTAGGCTGTGCAAATGCATACAATGTACTAGCTAGTATTGCACTAGGTAAAGAGTTAGGAATGACTATTAAAGAACTACAAAAGGGATTAAACAAGGTAAAAACAATTGAACATCGTCTAGAACTAAAAAGAATTGGAGATATAACTATTATTGATGATGCTTATAATTCTAATCCGGAGGGGTCTAAAATGGCTTTAGAGGTGCTTAATACAATGCCAGGTAAAAAGATAATTGTAACTCCAGGTATGATTGAATTAGGTGATAAACAATATGAATATAATAGGCATTTAGGCGCTATTATAGCAAGCGTTTGTGATGAAGTGATATTAGTAGGTAAAGATCAAACAAAACCTATCTATGATGGTTTAGAATCAAAAAAATACAATAAAGAACATATTCATATAATTAATGATGTTAAACAAGCATTTGAAATAATTAAAAAGTTAAAAGATAAAGATACCTATGTATTATTAGAAAATGATTTACCAGATATCTTTAATGAATAGGAGCTGATTAAATGAGTATAAGAGTAGGTGTAATATTTGGTGGTAAAACAGTTGAACATGAGGTAAGTATAATATCCGCAGTTCAAGCAATAAAGAGTTTAGATAAAGATAAATATAAAGTTATACCAATTTATATATCTAAAAATAAAGAGATGTATACTGGTAAATTATTAAATGAAATCGATAATTATAAAGATATAAACAAGTTATTAAAACATTCTAAAAATATAACTTTATATAATGAAAAAAATAGATATTTTATTCAAACCAAAGGTATATTTAAAAAAGTAATAGAAGAAATAGATATTGCTTTTCCAATTGTTCATGGTAATAATGTAGAAGATGGTACCATTCAAGGATTTTTAGAAACAATAGGAGTACCTTATGTAGGAAGCGGTGTTATTGCTTCCGCAATGGGACAGGATAAGGTATTTATGAAACAAATATTTAAAGCCAATAATATACCAATAGTAGATTATACTTGGTTTTATGATTTTGAATATAAAGAAAATAAAGATAAAGTTATCAATGAGGTATTGAATTTAAAATTCCCGGTAATAGTAAAGCCTGCCACTTTAGGTAGTAGTGTAGGTATATCTAAGGCTAATAATATGAACGAATTAATGGCTGCAATTGAAGAAGCAGTTAAATACGATAATAAAATTGTTGTAGAAAAAGTAATAGAAGATCTAATCGAAGTAAATTGTAGTGTTCTTGGTACTTATGAGGATCAAAAGGTCAGTGAAATAGAAGAAGTAATGAGTACTGATGAGTTTTTAACTTATAAAGATAAATACTTAGGTAATGGTAAATCTAAAGGAATGGTATCAACTAATAGAGTAATACCTGCTAGAATAGATAATAAAACAAGGAAAGTAGTAAAAAGAATTGCTAGAAAGGTATTTAGTATTCTTAATTTGGCAGGAGTATGTCGAATAGATTTCTTAATTGATAAAAAAGAGAATAAAGTGTATATTAATGAACCAAATACAATTCCTGGATCTTTGTCATATTATTTATGGGAACCAATAGGTAAAAAGTATGATATGTTATTAGATGAAATGATTTTGATAGCTATAAGATCTTATAAAAAAAGGGAAAATAATATTTATTCTTTTGATACAAATATTCTAGAAAACTTTAATGGCTTAAAAGGAAATAAAGGAAAATTAAGATAAAATGTTATTTTATCTTTTTTTGATTTCAAAAATTATTGCCAAAATATTAGTTTTGTGCTATAATCTTTTCGTGCCTTAGAATTGTCTCCTTAGCTCAGTTGGTAGAGCAAAAGACTCTTAATCTTTGGGTCGTAGGTTCGAGCCCTACAGGGGACACCATTAAGAAATGAAGGATTACATTAATGTAATCTTTTTTAATTGATAAAATAGTGTTGCTAGTGCTATAATAAAACCAATAATTAATTATTTTAGGAATACAGGAGGTAAAATATGATAAGTGGCTTTATAACAGTAGAAAGAAAAAAGCATA
>CAYPGI010000032.1:0-9163 GCA_964410275.1 uncultured Muribaculaceae bacterium
CTGAATTTACCGGTCTTGGTAAGCTGATTCATTGCATAATGAGCTTTCTTCGCACTTTGCTCAGCTACTTCTTTAACACCCTTTTTACCCATAGTAGTCATATAAATAGCGGCTATAAGGGCATTCAGGCCTTGATTGGAGCATATATTGGAGGTTGCTTTATATCTGCGTATGTGCTGTTCTCTTGCCTGCAGTGTGAGAACAAAGGCTCTCTTGCCATCCACATCATCGGATTGACCTACAATTCTCCCTGGCATTTTTCGCATCAGTTTTGAATTTGTGGCAAGGAAGCCAAGATAGGGGCCTCCGAAGCTCATACTGTTTCCTAAGGATTGCCCTTCTCCAACAACGATGTCGACACCATATTCAGAAGGGCTTTTTAATATTCCTAAGGATATAGGGTCTACATAGTTTATAAGAACTGATTTATTCGCATGAGTTATTTTTTCTATTTCAGTTGGTAGCGGGATTGGCCCACATACGTTTCCGCCTGTTCTTTTTACAGTTTCAACGATTTTTGCACAAGCATTATCCAAATTTTTATGTTCAAATGCTTTTAATCTGATACGAACTTTAGTGTTAGACATATTGTATCCTCCTTTCGCCTATATCAAGTATAGACTTGCTCCGTGTAAAAACCCGAACTAGTTTAAATTGTTTCACAACTTAACCTGGCGTATCGGCAACCTCACACATCTAAGCACTCCACACAAATGAAATTATACACATATATTATATGAATTGCAAGCATTTTTATCACTTTTTTTATTTTTATTTTTAAAATTGTCAAGATATGGAAAACTTGCTATAATTATATCGTCGGAGGATTGATATATTGAAAATAGGAATAATTGGAACTGGTGCTTATGGATTATCATTAGCACTAATGTTTAATGAAAATAATTGTGATATTATGATGTGGACTAAATTAGAAAGTGAATTAGATGAACTAAAAACTAATCATAGTAACGAAAGAGTTTTACCAGGTATTAAAATACCTGAAAATATAAGATTCACTAACAATATGAAAGTAGCTATTGCTGATCGTGATTTAATTGTAATCGCAGTTCCAGCAGCATACGTTGATAATGTTGCAAGTGAATTAAAAAATCATATAACTAAAACACAGCATATTTGTATAGCTACAAAAGGAATTGAAAATGATACATGCTTATTTGTTAATGATGTATTACAAAAATATATAAAAACAAGTAAAGTAGCTGTTATTTCAGGCCCATCGTTTGCCATTGATATTGCTAAAAAGGTACCTATAGGTTTATCTCTTGGTACAACAAATAAAAAAACGGAAAGGCTTTTAAAAAAGACACTTCAAAATAATTATTTAAAGTTAAGAACTACTAGTGATATACTAGGCATTGAAATATGTGGTTCAATTAAAAACGTCATAGCTATAGCGGCCGGTATGTTAGATGGCATGGGACTTCCAGAATCAACTCAAGCTATGTTTATAACCGAATCATTACATGATATTAAAGAACTTATTAAAGCATTAGGTGGAGATGGAAAAACTATTTTATCTTTTGCCGGATTTGGAGATTTGCTTCTTACAAGTACAAGTACTAAAAGTAGAAATTTTTCTTTCGGTAAAATGATTGGTGAAAACCAACCAAAAGAATTAATAGAAGAATATCAAAAGAATACCACTATAGAAGGATTATATACTTTAAAATCCATTCATAAATTAATAAAAAACAAAAAAGTTAAAATTCCTATTATTGATTTAATTTATAATATTGTTTTTAACGGATATGACTGTAGTAATTTACAAACTTTTTTAATTAATAAAAAATAGGTATATATTTTTAAAAAGGAAATATAATATAAATAGAACTGGAGATAATTTTTACTACTCGTAGTTATTCCTCCAGTTCACTTTTTTTAGTTATATATTTCTTTCTATTAAAATAATAAATAACAAAAATCATCACTAATTGTCTTAAGTTGATTTTTAAAATTTATTATTTTTTTATTTCAAAAAAAAAATTAGACATTGTCTAATTTAATTATTTTGTAAATGGTACTAGTGCCATAAATCTTGCTTTTTTAACTTCTGCTGCAATATGTCTTTGATGTTTTGCGCATGCACCAGTAATTCTTCTTGGTAATATTTTAGCTTTATCGCTACTAATATATTTTTTAATTATGTCAGCGTCTTTGTAATCAACTGATTTTCCAGCACACATTTGACATATTCTTTTCTTTTTTCTATAAAATTCTGCCATGTTTTCCTCCTTATATTATTCTAGGAAGTTATCATCAATTGATACACTATCTCCGAAATCTGCAAATGGATCATTCTCAACATTTACATTATTAGTTGGAGCTACATTTTGATAATCGTATGGACTAGCTTCTTCATTTTGCATTCTAGTTTGAGCTTTAGCTTTACTTTCTAGAAATTGAACGCTATCTGCCACTATATCAGTAGTGTATCTTTTGTTTCCGTCTTTATCATTAAAACTTCCTGTTTGAATTCTTCCTTCAATAGATACTAAACTACCCTTATCTAGGTATTGGCATACGTTTTCTGCTTGTTTACGCCAAACAATAATATTGATAAAATCTGTTTCTTTTTGCCCTTGAGCATTATTAAAAGTTCTATCAATAGCTATGCTAAATCTAGTAAAAGGAATATTAGAACTAGTATATTTTAGTTCTGGTTTAATAGTTAATCTTCCGATTAAACAAACTCTGTTCATTTTACACCTCTTAATCTTCTAACTTAGTAATTAAATGGCGAACAACATCTCCACTAATTAGAGCTAAACGGTCAAATTCTTTGATAGCAACATCATCTTTACTTTCAACATCAATTACATAATAGTAACCCTTAGTAAAGTTTTTAATTTCATAAGCTAAATCTCTTTGACCCATTTCTTTAAAATTAGTAACCTTTCCACCATTAGAAGTAATAATTGCTTCAAAGTCTTTTGCAACCTTCTTAATTTCATCTTCTCCTAATGTTGGTCTAATGATAAACATAATTTCATAGTTTTTCATTTTTCACACCTCCTTATGGTCTATTGGCTTCGTCTGAAGCAAGGAGTAAATTAATACTCGCCTTTGATTATAACAAACTTTTTTTGTCTTGTAAACTTTTATTTTCCTTATTTCGTAAATATACTGGAATATATGATAGAAAAATAACAACTAGACCAGTTACTTCTAAAATAATAATAGGATAATTTATACTTTTTAAAAATGGATATAGAGTTAATATATGATCTGGTAATTTTTCTGACATAATGTAATTAGTTCCAAAATAATTATTAAAGATAAAGACAAATAAGAACAAAACATTCGCCCAAAAGATTCCCTTATATAAATCATTTTTAACTATTTTTATCTTTTCCATATAAAAAGTAAAGAACATAAATAACACAAACAAATGATGACTAATAAAAAATTCATAGAAAATAAAATAGTCAAAACTACTTCTTAAATCCGGCCATATGGTTGCTGTAAAAGGGCCCATAAAAGCAAAAAAATATACTATTTTTAATAAATTTTTTTTCTTAAATAAAATACCTATAACAAACATATAACCAGTTACAAAACAAAAATGTAATGGTAAGTTTGCCTTCCAATCATATATACCAAAATACATATAACTGCCTACATATATAAATCTATTCAATAACCAAATAGTAACCATTGTTATTTTTATTTTAGTTTTAGTAGGTTTTGAAAGATTTTCAATTTTATTTCTATTAATATAAATTAATATTAATCCTACTACTAATATAGTCAAACATAACAAATGGGTTATACCAAATAAACTAAAAGATATCCCTGGAACCTCGTCTACAACAAACTCTCTCATACTACCACCTATACATTAAATCTGAAATGGCATATATCGCCATCTTTCATCAAATATTCTTTTCCCTCTAAGCGTGTTTTGCCTGCTTCTTTCACAGCTTTTTCACTACCATATTTTTCTAAGTCTTCAAAACCCATAACTTCTGCTCGTATAAAGCCTCTTTCAAAATCACTATGAATAATTCCAGCACATTCTGGAGCTTTCATTCCTTTTTTAAAAGTCCATGCTTTTACTTCGTCAGATCCAGCTGTAAAATACGTAGCTAGTCCTAATAAAGAATAAGTTGCTTTTATTAAAGAATCTAAACCACTTTCTTTAATACCTAAATCTTCAAGAAAGTTTTTAGTATCTTCTTCATTTAATTCACTTATTTCTGATTCTATCTTTGCACAAACTGATACAACTTCTGCTTTTTCTTTACTTGCATATTCTTTTAAACTTTCAATATATTTATTACCACCCATTAATAAATCATCTTCACTAATGTTAGCCATATATATTATAGGCTTTGAAGTTAATAAATTGAATGGTTTTATTATTTTATATTCTTCAAGACTAAATTCAAGTCTTCTAATTGGAACATTCTGTAATAAAGAATCTTTTAATCTATTTAAAAGTTCAACTTCTATTTGTGTTTCTTTATCTTTTGTCATAGCAGCTTTTTTACCAATTCGATTAAGTCTATTATCAATTACATCTAAGTCCGCTAAAACCAATTCGATATTTATTATTTCAATATCTCTAATTGGGTCAACACTATTTTCCACATGAATAATGTTATTATCATCAAAGCATCTCACTACTTCAACAATCGCATCTACTTCTCTGATATGTGATAAAAACTTATTTCCTAACCCCTCACCTATAGATGCTCCCTTGACTAAACCTGCAATGTCAGTAAACTCATATGTTGTGGGTGATGTCTTTTCTGGTAAATACAATTCTTCTAAAAAAGCTAATCTCTTATCCGGAACTGTAACAATCCCAACATTAGGGTCAATTGTCGCAAATGGATAATTAGCGGCTAATATATTTTTTTTAGTAATGGCGTTAAACAAAGTTGATTTACCTACATTAGGTAAACCTACAATACCTGCTGTCAAACTCATACTAACACCTCATTTCTTATTAATTATACCAAAAAAGATTAGAATAAAAAAGTGTTATTTTACTAACACTTATAAAGTTGAATAAGTACCAATCCCAATTGGTAAACCAATTATATACCATCCAATAACTATTAATAACCAAATACCACTTATTAACAAGATAGAGGGTAACATTAATTTGATAGTACCAAATATTGTAATCTTATTTTCTTCTTTAGTATTATACTTTTGCAAGAATGCTAACATAACAATAAAGTATATAAATAATGGTGTAATACTTTTTCCTATCCCATCAGCAACTTTAAAAATAAATTGAGTAAAATCTGGTGTTATATTAGAACGCATAAATAATGGTACTAGAATAGGTGAAGCTAATGACCACTTAATTATTGTAGAAGGTATTAAAATACTAACTAAAATGATAACACCAAACATCAAAATAATTAGTGCTATACCCGAAAAAGGTAATTTACTCATTAAATCAAATAAATTTACAGCAACTACTTCACCTAAATTAGTATATTCAAGTAAACCTATCAATTGAGAAGTAAAAAATAATAATACAAATAAGTAACCCATTCCTTCAAAGTTTTTAGATAAACCAACACTATATTCTGTACTATTTTTAATATTTTTAGATATATAACCATAAATAAAACCACATATCATCATTATTAATACAATAATATACATAAAGCCATCTTTAAACGGTGAGCCATCATTCCATAACCTAACAATATAGCTTTCGCCTTCGCCAAGTAATATTCCCGAACTATAGAATCCCGGAATAATCATATATAATATTGCGACAACAAACAAACCAAATGCTAAATTACTATAATATAAAGCTTTTTTTGAAATTACTAATGAATCATCTTCTTCAACTTCTGTCTTTATAATTTTAGGAGCTAAGTGTTTTTTTATAATATTGCTTCCAAAAAAAGTAATAATAAAGACACTTGCAATCATTACATATAAATTAGAAAACATATTAAATACATAATCTTTATCAACATCTATAGTAGCAGCTTTTTGTGATAACATTCCTAATAAATAATCATCATAAGAAGGAACTAAACCTGTACTATATCCTAATGTAATTCCTAAAAACATTGTAATAATACCTAACATTGGTTTCTTACCAGCATATTTATAGATAATCCCTGTTAGGGGCAATAACAAAATATAACTATATTCACCAACAAAAGAACTAATAACCCCTACAAACATTGTAAAAAGAACCATTGTATTAGGTTTTAGTTTTTGTAACGAGCTAAAAACAGCTTTAAATAAACCACTGGCTTCACCAATTCCTAATGCAATTAACGAAATAATAAGTAACATTACTGGTTCGAATAATTTAAAATTAACTAATGCATTACTGATAACATACTTTATACCATCTTTGGTTAAAATATTATTAACTGTCGTCAATGATGTTTGCAGCGTATTATTTATAATTTCTGTTTTTTGTCCTTCTATTCCTAATAACGAAAATATTGCACTAAAAATTACTACTAATACCGTTAATATGATTATAGTTATAACTGGCCCTAGCATTATATTTTTTTTCTTTATTTTATGCCTTATCATTTGAACCTCCTAATAGGTAACTATTTTTTTAAGTTTTTTATTAAAATCTATTCTAGGCATCATTATACTTCTGCCACAATTATTGCATTTTATTTTTATATCAGCACCAATCCTTGTTATTTCCCATTCATTAGTACCACAAGGATGAGCTTTTTTCATAACAACTATACTTCCAACTTTATATTCTTTATTCATCTTTACCACCAACAAGGAGACAAATATTTTTTTTCATAAATTACTCCTTAATATCAATAATTTCTAGAATTCTATTTAAATCAGCAACATTGTTAAAACTAATTTCAATTCTTTTATCTTTTATTTTTACCTTAGTATCTAATTTATCTCTCAACAAATCTTCTACATATTTATATTCATTGTCAGCATTCTTAGGTTTTCTTTCAATTTTTACTTTTCTTTCAAATTTATTTGAGTCAGTAATATTTTCAATATCACGAACTGATAAATTATCATTTATTATTTTTAAAGCCATATCATATATTTGTTCATCAGATTCTAATTTACTTAAAGCACGAGCATGCCCCATAGTTATTTTATTATCCGCAATCATCGTTTGGACTTCTCTAGGCAAACGAAGTAATCCTAAAATATTAGTTACATGACTACGACTTTTTCCTACTTTTTTGCTTAATTCTTCTTGAGTAAGATTTAATTTTTCTAACATTGATTTATAAGCAATAGCTTCTTCAATAGCATTTAAATTTTCTCTTTGTAAGTTTTCTAATAATGATATTTCTAACATTTCCTCATCTGTGAAATCACGAATAATAGCCGGAATGGTTGTAAGGCCCGCTAATCTGCTAGCTCTAACTCTTCTTTCACCCGCAATTATTTCAAATCCTTTAATGCTTCTTTTAACTATAATAGGTTGAAATACTCCATATTCTTTGATTGATGAAGAAAGTTCTGCTAACGCTTCATCATTAAATGTCTTACGAGGTTGATATGGATTAGGTCTTAGTTCATCTAAATTTAAATCTACAATCTCCTCTTTTGTAGCAGTTTCATAAATTCTTTTTTCTAAACTTTCTAAATCTATATTTTCATTATTAAATAATTGTTCTAGTCCTCGACCTAGTGCTCTTTTTTTAGTTTCCATTTCTTGTAATAACCTCCTTAGCTAGATTAAGATATGCTTCAGTTCCTCTACTATGTGGATCATAAGCAAGAATTGGTTTACCGTGACTCGGTGCTTCTGACAATCTTACTAATCTAGGTATTATTGTATCATAAACTCTTTCTTTAAAGTAACTTCTAATATCTTCTACAACTTCCAAACCAAGATTAGTACGACTATCTAACATTGTTAATAGTACTCCCTCTATATCTAATGTTGGATTCAAATGTTTTTGAGCAAACATAATATTATTTATCAGTTGCATTACCCCTTCTAGAGCAAAGAATTCACACTGAATAGGTATAATAACTGAATCAGCTGCTGTCAAAGCATTAGTAGTAATCACACCTAAACTAGGTGGGCAATCAATGATAATATAATCAAATAATTCCTTAGCTGGTAATAAATGTTTTTTTAATTGTCCTCCACGATTAAAGGTAGAATCTACTACTCCAGCTTGCATGAATTCAATATCAATTCCTGCTAAGTTAACAGTAGCTGGAATAATATATAAGTTTTTAAATTTACTTTTTAAAATAACTTCATCAATTGTTGCTTTATCTGTTAGTAATTCATAGGCACTTTTAATATATTCAGTTTTTGATATTCCAATACCTGTTGTACTATTACCTTGTGGATCTAGATCAACTAGTAAAACTTTTTTGTTTAATACTCCTAATGAGGCAGCTAAATTGATGCTAGATGTTGTTTTTCCGACTCCACCCTTTTGATTGACAAACGCTATTATTTTACCCATTTATATCACCATATTTCTATTCACATATCTATAATTATTTTATCATATTATTGTCGATAAATCTATTAAATTTAGTATAAAAAAAAAGAAGACTTATTGTCTTAACTTATTTGTCTTCTAATTCTTTTATTAATTCTTCTTTAGTCATTTTTGTGTAACCCTTAATTTCTTTTTCTTTAGCCAAGTTTTTTAATTCAACTAAAGTTAAATCACGTAAGGAAACTTCTTTAAAATCACTATAATCTTTTTCATTATCTTCATCAGGCATCACCTTATGAACAACTAAATAATCAATTTGTTCTTTAGTAATAGTTTCGTGTTCAATTAAAGCATTAGCAATTAAATCTAATAAATCTCGGTTTTTTTCTAATGTCTTTTTTGTTACCTCGTATTGTTCACTTATAATTTTTCTTATTTCATTATCAATTTCAAAGGCAACCTGACTTGAAAAATTACGACTCTTATTATAATCCCTGCCTAAAAACACACTTGATTCTTGATGTTCAAACTGTACAGGTCCTAAAGAACTCATACCATATTCAGTAACCATTGCACGCGCTATCTTAGTAGCTTGTTCAAAGTCATTATGTGCACCTGTAGTAATCTCATCAAAAACTAATTCTTCTGAAACCCTACCACCTAATAAACCTGATATTCTTTCTAAAAGTTCTTTTTTGGTTGCAGTTATCTTTTCTTCTTTTGGTAACATCATTGTGTATCCGCCA
>CAYPGI010000033.1:0-9129 GCA_964410275.1 uncultured Muribaculaceae bacterium
TATATTCTTTATTGGATTTAATATTTCAGTAAGTGCTGATAAACTAAAATTACCTTTAAAAGTAACACTACAAAATTTTACAAATACATCTATTAATGATGCGATTCTTTGGGGGAACGAAAATAAAATAACTATTGAAACATTATATGTCAACAGTGATGATGTTGAAGAAGGATATATTATCAGTCAAGATATTATTCCTAATACTTTATTAAAAGGAATAAAAAAAATAGTATTCACAGTATCTAGTGGTCCTAATTATGATAAAGAAGTTATTATTTCTAATATGGTTGGATGGGATATTGATGATGCATTAAAGATAATTAAAAGTAGTTTTCTAAATAATGTTACTATTAACTTTGAAGTTAATGAGAATACTCCTAAGAATATCATTATTAGTCAAAGTGTTAATGGACAAATAAAAAGAAATAGTCCAATATCAATTGTCGTCTCACTAGGTAGTGAGTCTACTCTAGTACCTATTGAAATAATCAATTTAAAAAATAAAAACTTATTTGATGCAACTTACTATTTACAAAGTAATGGTATTAAATACGAATTAGTATATGAATTTAATGATAAAGTGAAAAAAGATCATATCGTTAGTCAAAGCGCTAAAGAAAAAGCAATAGTTGATCCAAAGACTGATAAAATTACATTAATAGTATCTAAAGGTAAAGAAATTAAAAGTCCTGATTTAATTAGTATGAAAGTTGATGAAATAGTTAATTGGGTTATTAAAAACAATTTAAAGATTGTCTTTGAAGAACAATACGACTACAGTGTTAAATTAGGTGAAATAATAAGTGTTAATTATAAAAAGGATGATGTTATTTCTGAAGGTACTACAATTAAAGTAGTTACATCTAAAGGTCAATTAATGATGAAATCATTCAATAATTTAAATGAATTTAGAGCATGGGCATCTAATTATAATATAGCTTATAAAGAAGTGTTTGAATATAATAATTCGATTGCTAAAGGAAATATTATTAAGTTTTCACAAGAATCTAACACATCAATTGATCCTAAAGCTATTATAACTGTTTATATCTCAAATGGTGCCCCTATTACTGTTCCATATTTTGTTGGTAAAAGTAAATCTGCTATAGTTAATAGTTGTAATAGTTTAGGATTAAATTGTACCTTCTATTATACTGGTTACTCTAGTACTGCTAGAGACACAGCAACTAAACAAAATGTTGCTAGTGGATTAAAAGTAATATCTGGTACTTATGTTAGTATTGGTCTAAGTAGTGGTCCTGCTAAATCGTTTAATGTTTATATCCAAGATACATATTTTGGAGCTACCGCAGATGCTACTATTGCTAGTTTAACTAATTACTTTAATACTAGCTGCCCTGGAGTATACTTTACATACACTAAGAAGGATTCCAATACTGGAGCAGCTTCTGGATTCATTCATGAAGATTCACCTATCAAAGGTGGTAACAATACATTTACTCAAGGTCAAACATATAATATTTGGGTAATACAATAAATAAAAAAATGTAGGTAATATCTACATTTTTTGTTAATTAATTTATTGAATATTTTGTAATCTTTCGATTCTATTTTCTATTGATGGATGAGTACTCCATAAAGAATTCTTTTTCTTTCTTTCTTTTACTAAGGGATTAACAATAAATAATGAACTAGATGATTTATTAGCTTGTTCTAATACTTCAGTATCATCAGTTAATTTTCTTAAAGCATTAATTAAACCATCTTTATTTCTAGTAAGTTCTATTGCTTTAGCATCCGCTAAGTATTCTCTATTACGAGATATAGCTAACTTCATTAGTTCTGCGAATATAGGTGATAAAATGATAAAGATTATACCGATTATTGCTATAATAGCTCCTGCTTTATTATCGTCATCACTACTTTTACCATAGAACATCGATCTAGTAACAGCATCTGATAAGATAACGACAAATCCTACCATAACAATAACGATTGTTTGAAGTAAGATATCGTAATTACGAATATGCGCTAATTCATGAGCGATAACACCTTCTAATTCATTCTTATCTAATCTATTTAATAAACCAGTTGTAACACAGATAACAGCATTCTCTGGATTTCTACCTGTTGCAAATGCATTTAAGGCTGTATCTTCCATGACATATAGTTTTGGTACTGGAGTATTCGCAGCAATACATAAGCCTTCTAAAATATAGTTTAATTGTAGGAATTCTTCTTTAGTAGCAACTCTTGCTTTATTTAATCTTAAAACAATTTTATCGGAATAGTAATAAGCATTATATGAAGTTAAAATAGATACTATTAAACCAAAAATAACCGCAATCATAACATTATCGAAGAATAATACTGATAGAAAGTAGACAAATAAAGTAACAAATAGAAAGAATAAACTTACAATAAAAAAGGTTTTTCTTTTATTTTTTCTTACATCCCTTAATATCATAATTTTACACTCACATTTTCTTTTTCTTCATCACTTACTTTAAAATAT
Organism: uncultured Muribaculaceae bacterium; assembly: GCA_964410275.1. Lineage (GTDB taxonomy): Bacteria > Bacillota_I > Bacilli_A > RF39 > UBA660 > UBA5364. Next base: position 2,480 of record CAYPGI010000033.1, read on the forward strand.
TCTCTTTCTTTATACTTTAACATATTAGCAAATATATTGTTTGGAAACATCATAATGGTAGTATTAAAATGTTGAACACAGTCATTATAAAATTGTCTAGCATAAGCAATCTTATCTTCAGTACCAGTTAATTCAATTTGAAGATTCATAAATACTTGATTAGCCTTTAAATCAGGATAACTTTCCGCTAAAGCTAATATTTTACTTACATTTTTACTGATTTCTTCACTTTGTTTAGCTTTTTCACTAATACTTCCACTTCTTTTTTCAATTATTTTCTCCAAAGTTTCAGTTTCATATTTGGCATAACCTTTTGTTACATTAACTAGATTAGGTATTAAATCATTTCTTCTTTTTAATTGATTGTCAATTCCTGACCAAGCATTATTACACCTAATATTTAACCCTACAAAACGGTTATACATAATTATTAGAATTATAGCTATGAGTGCTACAACTATAATAATTCCTAAAATGATTTCTTGCATATTAAATCCTCCTTCATATATATTATTAATTATTGACTATGTAATATTCTTCTAAAATTTGAATAGCAATCCCTACTTTATTTTTATCAGTACTATCACTACTATTAAATGCATTTTTAATATTATTAATATCATTTAATATTTCATCTTTTGTTTTAGGTTCAATAGTGTTAATTCTCTTCAAAGAAGAACTATACCCATTAGTGTTCCTATAAGAAGAAAACTCTATATTTAAACAATCTTTAATAGTATTTTTAGCTACTAAAAGAAAACTCTTATACATTTTTTCTTTTTCTAATGTAATATTTTTTATCATATCTTGATATTGTTTTTGATCAACTATATTTTTTTGATAATCTTCTTCGATTCTATTAATCTTACTATTAATTTCTTCACTTTTTGTTCTAAAACTATCTATATTATTATTCATACTATTCTCCTATTCAAATACAAATGGAATACCACCATTAGGTGGACAAGTATTGTTAGTCTTTGTTGGAAGGCAATAAACATAATATTTAATTCCTTCTTGATAATTTTTTACTTCAAAATCTATATCTGTCGATTTGTCGGCATGTAGTTCAAATGAATCAGTTATTTTTTCATTATAATTTAAGTAATGTAAGGAACCTGCTGAATTAACCAATTTACTTCCTATGTTATTTAAATTGATTTTAATTAGATGTTTACTATTTAATGTTTCAGTATTACTTATTAATTTAATTTCTAAGTCATCGATTCTTTCTTTCATATTAGTAGTAAGATAAACAATGACTTTTCTACTTAAACTCTTTTTATTACCATAATAATCAGATACTTCATAATTTAAATTGTATATACCAGGAGTAGTTATATCTACACTACCTTTGATATTTACTTTAGCATTACTTATATTTAATTTATAACCAGGTTCAGTAAATTTGGTTTCTTTCTTTATTAAGAGTTCTTCTTCTCCTTTTAAAGAAAATTCGATACTTTTTTGTTCAACAGTATCAGGTGCTATAATCTTAACCCACATTGGTGAATATTTTGAAGCAATATATCCTTCAATACCATTCTTTGTTTTAATTTTATACCATAAGTAATTATCATCAAAACTAAAGTCTTTGATTGTATATATTTCTCCTTTATTAACGACTCCTAATTTTTTAGAATCAATAGTAGCGCTTTCTCTAATATTAATTGTATTATTTATTACTTCAAATTGATAAACACTATTATTTATATCATTTGTTTGATCTTCATTAATATTAATAGTTTCTTCTTTTGAACAACCACTAATTAATATTAAAAACATTAATATTATTATTTTTTTCATTTTAAATCCTCTAGCTTAACACTTACTAATTTACTTACACCAGATTCTTGCATGGTAATACCATATAAAACATCTACAAATTCCATTGTTTTCTTTTTGTGTGTAATTAAAATAAATTGTGTTTTTTCTTTTAATTTAGTTAAATATTCACCAAAACTATATACATTTGCTTCATCTAGGGCTGCTTCTACTTCATCAAGTATGCAAAATGGTACTGGTCTAGATTTTAATATTGCAAATAATAAACTAATAGCGGTAAATGTCTTTTCACCACCAGATAATAGTGAAATACTTGTCAGTTTCTTGCCTGGTGGAGAAGCAATAATCTCAATTCCTGTTTCTAATATATTACTTGGATCAGTTAATTCTAAAGAAGCAGTACCTCCTTTGAATAACTCTTGGAAAACACTTGCAAAATTATCTTTAATAATATTGAATGTTGTCATAAATTCTCTTTCCATAACACTATCCATTTCTTCAATAATTTCTAATAAAGTATTCTCAGCTTTTATTAAATCTTCTCTTTGATTAATTAAAAATTCATATCTCGTACTAATACGATCATATTCTTCAGGTGCTCCTAAATTAACAACACCAATTTCTTTTATAATATTTTTTAAACTATTTACCCTAGTTCTTGCTTCATTACTAGGTATATCTAGTTTATACAAACTAATAGCCTTTTCATAGGTAATATTATATAACTCATTTAAACTATTTAGTAAGTTATCTAATTTAACATCCATTCGATTAACTTCAATTTCTAAGTCTTTTAATTCTTTATTTTTAGTATTATATAAAGTATTTTCTCTTCTTAAAGATAATTCAAACTCTTCTAAGTTATCACTTAAATCATTTTTAGTTTTATTTAAGTTGTTTATTTCATTACTAATGATATCTTTTTCTTTCATAGCTTGATAATATTCATTTAAAATACTTTCTTCTTCTTCACTAATAGTATTATTTAATAAGTTATTAGTTCCTTTTATTTCTAAACTGACATCATTAATGCGATCACTTAAATAACTGAGCATATTGTTTTTATTTTGAATAAAATCAGTTATAGTTACTTTTTCACGGTTAATTAAATATAATTTATCTTCTATTGCTTTAAATAAATCATCATTTTCGTTTATCTTATCTTCTAAGGCTTTTATTTCTTCAATTGTTTTATCATAATCTTTTAAAGATGTTTCTAATTCGTACTTATCAACGATAACACTTCTTTGTTTAAGAGCATTACCACCAGTAACTGAACCACCAACATGTAGTAATTCACCATCGATGGTAACTATTCGATAACGATAATTTATTTTTCTGCTTACTGCATTAGCACTATCAATATTTTTACAAACAATAACATTACCTAATTGGTTTAAAATAATATTATTATATTTGGAATCAAATTTAATTAAATCAGAAGCTATACCTATGTATCCTTCGCTATTCTTAATCATATTAATTATCTCAGGATCAATTGATTTAGGTTTAATAACATTTAACGGGAAGAATGTAGCTCGTCCTAAGTTATTGTCTTTTAAGTAATTAATTGCCTCTTTAGCAGATAACTCACTATCAACTACTATATTAGTACTAGCAAACCCTAAAGACGTAGAAATGGCCGTAGAATATTCTTTTGGGGCATCGATTAAATTACCAATAACATCGTGAATTCCTCTTAACCTAGGGTTATTTAAAACATTCTTAACAGCACTTGGTAAAGCACTATTATTTTCAATGCTTTCTTTTAAGTTTTCAATTCTGTTTTTTAAAATATTCTTATGACGATACTTACTATTCAATTCATCAACTAATTTATTTTTGGTATCTTTTATTTTATTAAAATTAGCGTTTTCTAACTCATGATTTTTATTTACTTTTAATAATTCTTCTTGTTTATTAGCTATTTCTAATTTAGTATTATTAAAATCATTTTGTAATTTTAATTCAGTTTCTTTTAATTCAATTAAATTGTTATGTAATTTAGAATCTTCAACTGTATATTTTTGTCTTTCTAAAATAATCTTCTTTTGACTATTAACTTTCTCTACTTTAGTTGTTATATCGATTAAAGATTGTTGCTTAGTATTTAGTTCATTACTAATCTTATTAATATTTAATTTATATTCTTCAATTTTTGCTTCATAACCAGTATTAGAAGTAGTTAAAGTTAATAATTCATTATTGATTTCATCAACTTTAGATTTCTTTTCTTTATATTTATAATTTATAGTGGTAATATCTTCTGTGATTAAAGCTATTTCAATTGATTCTAATTCTTCTTTAGCTTTCATATATTCTAAAGCTTTTTCTTTTTGTTCTTTCAGTGGTTCTACTTGAACTTCTAATTCGTTAATAATATCAGTAACACGATTCATATTATCGTGAGTACGATCTAACTTTCTTAAAGCATCTTCTTTTCTTTTTTTGTACTTTAAAACACCGGCAGCTTCTTCAAAGATAACTCGGCGATCACTTGACTTACTAGATAATATTTCTTCGATTTTACCTTGAGAGATAATGTTAAAACTCTCTTTAGCAATCCCACTATCCATAAGTACTTCTGAAATGTCTTTAAGACGACACTTCTCATTATTTAATAAATATTCATTAGTACCATCTTTATATAAGATTCTTTTAATTGATACTTCATTATAATCAAGAGGTAAATAATGATCACTATTATCAAATACTAGAGTAACAGAAGCAACATTTAATGGGTTTCTACTTTTACTACCAGAAAATATTACGTCACTCATAGCGCCATCACCACGTAATGATTTTACTGATTGTTCACCTAGTACCCACCTAACTGCATCTACTACATTACTCTTGCCGCTCCCATTAGGCCCAACAATTCCGGTAATATCTTTAGTAAGCTCAATTTTAATACGATCCGCAAACGATTTAAAACCATGTGCTTTTATTTCTTTTAAATACATAAATATCATTCCAAACTATAAATAATTATACTATATAGACAAAGAAAAAACAATAATATTGTTTTTAGTTAATTAATACTTGGCTAATATATTCACCAATATTATACATATTATCGCGTACACGATACTGACAATTTTTTAGAAACTTTGTTTTAATATCTTTAACACTGATTTGTAAAAGAAAATATTCTTCATTATTATTCTTTTTAACCTTTATTCCATATCTTTCATAGCGATATATTAATTCATTAATTTCATAATCACTGTTTTTACCAAATAAGTAGATAGTATTGTTGTTTAAATTAATACTATTTTTTATAAAAGAATTAAAATATTTCTTTAAAGTATTAATATCTCCCATAAAGTAATTAACACTTTTCTTTTTAAAGTATTTTCTTATTTTTTTAATATTATATCTTTTACCTTTAATTTTAGACTTCATCTTTTTATTTATTTTATTACCAAAAGAAAATTCATATAAATCTTCTATTTTCTTATTTTTCTTAATAGCATCAAGAACATTAGTATTGTTTACATCAAAACATACTAAATTACCATTTATCTTTTTAGCAATCTTTACTAACTCATGTTCTAAATTCATACTATCACCTTACTATATCATTTATAATATAAGCCGCACATAATAAACCAGCTGTACCAGGAACAAAAGATGTTGAACCAATTGTTTTGGAATTAGTTTTTCTAGGTAATTCTTTACTACATACAACTAATATTTTATCTTTTATTTTTTCGTCACTTACCATTTTACGAAGGACTCTAGCTAGTGGATCATAACTAGTCTTACGAATATCTATTATTTCTAATTTAGTAGGATCTAGTTTGTTGCCTGTTCCCATTGAACAAATAAATTTTATTTTTCTTTTTAGACATTCTTTTATTAATTCCATTTTAGTAAGCACTGTATCGCATGCATCAACAACATAATCGATTTCTTCATTAAATAATAAATGGATATTTTCTTTAATAATAAATTCTTTTATTTTTATAACTTTACATTTAGGATTAATTGATTTAATTCTTTCTTCCATAACATCAACTTTATCCATACCAATAGTAGAATGATTCGCAATTATTTGACGATTAAGATTAGTTATATCAACCTTATCATTATCTACTATTATAATTCTACCAATTCCGCTTCTAACTAAAGCTTCAACAACATATCCACCTACTCCACCTAGGCCTAATACTAATACTGTTTTATCTTTAATTAAATTAATTTTATTTTCAATTAATAATTCTAATCTAGCAAATTCCATACATATCCCCCTAATAATTTCTTATTAATTATAACACATATAAAAACATAAAAAAAGCCCCGGATAATCGGAAGCTAATAACGATAAAACCTGAAAATCCAGGTGGGCATCACATTACAGATTTTAGGATTCTTATATAAAATAAGCATTCAACACCATCAATAAATTAGATTCCCAATCGTTTATAATATAGCGGTTTTTCTTAGAAGCTCCCGCATTATCCAGGTATTTATATTATAACATTAAAAAATATATTTGTCACTACATTTAATACAAACATCTATATAATTCATTAAATATTATAATTATGATAGATTTCAAGAAAAACTAAAAGAACTGACTCCGATACAATATCGTCATCAGTTCCTGTAAGTACTCTTTTTTGAAAATGTCTTTTTTAATCAAACACACTCTTATTAGCACTCTCTTTTTTATTTTTTAAATTATCTTGTTTTCCGCCTCTATATTAATAATTAAAAAGACAGTGATTTGAGCACCCGTAAGCCTGCAAAATGGTGTCAACCTCAATGTTTGTCCTATCATAAAAAACATCACGATACCATGGAAGAAAAATAACATTATCGTAGACGGAAGAAGTACACCAAATGCTATATGTACCAAC
>CAYPGI010000034.1:0-9073 GCA_964410275.1 uncultured Muribaculaceae bacterium
CCTGAATATTTATTAGCAGAGTTAAAACCTTGATATTCTGTAACAATACATTCTTTACCTATACCATTGCAGTATTCCTTAATTCTATCTTTAGTTTCTCCATAACTAACTACTAACTTAACATTATTCATATAACTAGTTAAATCATTAAAACTATGTCCCCTATCTAAACCACCTAATAATAAAATTGTAGGTTTATCAAATGATTTTAAAGCTATAATTGTTGATTCAATATTAGTTGCTTTAGAATCATTATAAAATTCTCTACCATTAATTTTATCGACAAATTCAATACGATGTTCTACTCCCGCAAAGTCCTCTAATACACTCTTTATAACTTCGTTTTCAACATTAAATTGTTTAGCTATAAGAATAGCGCACATAATATTTTCATAATTATGGATACCTTTAATACGTATATCACTTAATGAAATAATTTTTTCATCTTTAAACATAATAAAATTATTTTCTATATAAACATCTTTCTTTTGGTTACTAGAAAAATATAATTTATGAGATAAAGTGTCTTTACTTAATTCCATAACATCGTTATTTTCATAATTTAAAATGGCTATATCATTATTAGTATGTCGATTAAATATTCTTTTCTTTATATTTTTATAATTTTCATATGTTCCATGAAAATCAAGGTGAACTTCTGATAAATTAGTTAATACTGATATGTTAGTTTTAAAATCAACAATATTACATAATTGATGATCAGATACTTCAATAACAAGAACATCTTTACTCTTAATACTTTCTACTAATTTTGATAATGGTATTCCAATGTTACCACCAATATGAACAGGAATACCTGCTGCTTTAAGGATTTCATATGCAATTGTCGTAGTAGTAGTCTTTCCGTTTGATCCAGTTATACCAACTATTTTGATATCTTTTGGTAAAAAATGATAAGCAACTTCTACTTCATTAATAACTTTTATTCCTAGCTGAAGAGCTTTGACAACACATTTATGAGTCATAACAATCCCAGGATTCTTAACAACATAGTCATAACTATCATCTAATAATTCTTCAGGACTATCAGTTACAATATAATTTACTCCTAAACCTTTAAGTTCTTCTACTTGATCAGCATCTTGTTCTTTCATATCTGTGATTAAAATTTGATTATTATTCTTAGAAAGTAGTTTTGCAACTTCATAACCACTTCTAGCCATTCCTAAAATAAAAATTTTTTTATTTTCAAACATTGTTTCATCCTCCATTAATATTATATCATTGTTTAATAAAATTGTTTATTAATTATCCAGTAAAAAACGGTAATGTCCAGTGATTTTTCTCTTAGACCATTTCACTAAAGCATCCTCTTCTCTATTTGGTTGATTGGCATTATGAATGATATATGGTATTCCCCTACTATTTCTTTTATCAGATATAATTGCTATATGATTGTCACTAAATATAACAATATCCCCTGGTTGCCATTCTTCTATTTTGTTAATGTCAGTAGTTAAGTTTAAAGTATGTCTACTAAAGAATACTTGTAAATTAGGAACTCTTCTAAAATCAATATTAGGGTCAGGTTTAGCATTCACTCTTTTATATAAATCAGTATTACTATTTATATCTTCATCTACTAAATCTTTTAATAAGTATCCTGCTTCTTTTAATGCTCTCCAAACAACATCTGTACATACCCCTTCATCTGATGGTGGATATCCACCATTATAATATGCACTTTTATATTTAGAATAATTCATAGCTTCCTTTTTAGCACCATTTAATATATCAGTATAGTCATCAATTCCATTATTATTGTAATCAATTTGACTAGTTATAACTTCTATATTAAAATCTTTAGCGTAATATACTTTTTTTGGTACTTTAATAAAATAATATCCTATAATTACTATTATAATTATTAAAATAATTAAATACTTTTTTAAACTTACAAATGTGTGGAATTCTTTAATTAATTTTAATTTATTTTTCATTTTCTTCATAACCAGTTTTAATTTCTTCAATTATTATTTTTACAATTTCGTTTTTCAATAAAATCACCCATTTGTTTCACATTTCTACTTTATTATAATTTTTTAAAATTTTAATATGTTCCTTTTTACTTTGTTCTTTCAATCCCAATATTTTATTAGACCAATATGAAACTTTCTCTCCTTCTAAATTTAAAGAATAAATATAAATTTTCCAATCTAAATACTCATCTTTGTCATCTTTATTATTATATTCTTCCTCCAACATTCCTCTTGATTTATACAATCTATGAGCATCTTTTGCATATTCATCTGTATACAATCTAAAATTCTTGTACATTTTGTCTCTTGCTAATTGTATAGTTTTATCTAATACAATTCCACCATATCCTTTATATCTATATTTTTTTAAAATACCAAACCACCCTAGCCATGCATCATTAGGATATTCATGATATGAATATATTCCAGTAATTCCTATCGGAGTATTACTAAGATAAACTATAAAATATTCCATTTCTTTTTTATATGGATTCTTTTCAATTTGTTCAATATAATTTTGTCTGGCATCTTCTTCTTGAAAAATTTCATTTTGTATTTTACATGCAACTTCTAAATTTTTCCGTGTTATTAAAACAAATTTAAGATCATTGTTCATATTTTTTATTTTCCTTTCAATCAAGTAATCGAGTATTATATATAAGTTTAATTTTAATTTAGTATTAATATTTTAGATGCCATTACATAATTTGAAAAATACCAAATCTCATTAAACTATATAAGCTCCTTATGTCAAACTTCCAATTTATTTTATACTAAACATATTACATTACTAAGCTAAAAAAACGCCTAAGCGTTTAATTCTTTTTTATTGTAAGAATCATATAAACCTATTAAAATTATTACAACCATAACTAATAGAATACCAATATTAATAGGTTTTAAAGAACTATCTACCACAATATCTCTAGCACTTACATATTCAAATGGTGACAAATATTTAACAAACTCTATTTTATCACTCATCATTCCTATTATTTGTAGCATATAAGTACCTAGAACAACTCCAATTCCCATTGTCATACTTTTTCTTGTTTTTCGACAATAAATAGACATCAATAATGTAAATGTAAAGAAAAATAAATGTAAAAAGATTGGAGCGATAGATATTAGTAACCATTTTGTAAAATCAAAATCGTTACTTAAATTTAAACCAATTAAAGTAGTTATAGCAATTACTAAATTAAATAAAAATATGTAAATAAAACCCATTAATAATTTAGAAGTTAAAATTTGATTACGATTAATTGGTTTGGAATATAAAAATGCAATACTTCCTTCATCTTCTTCTTTAAGTAAGATAGTACTTCCCATAATAGCAAAATAACATCCTCCCAAAATGGTCATCATGATATAACCCTCGGTTGCTATCCAACCAAAGACTGTATCAATACCTATTACATCCATGTTGAACATTTCTAATACTTCTTTTGGGAATGTTTCCATTAATTTAGCCATATCTTCACCTTTGCTGGTAATACTTGGGTATATAGCAAAGGCAACAACAAATAACCCCACTATTATTCCTACCCAAATAAGAAAAGGTTTAAAATTTAGTTTCATTTCTCTTTTAAACATATTAATCCTCCTTATAATAATGTAAGAATATTTCTTCCAATGATGGTTCTTCTATTAATAAGTTATTAATCCTAATATCTCTTAATATTTCCAATAACTTATTAATATCCCCCTTATATATAAACTGAATCATATTATCGTTTTTTTTCTTAATAACGATATCTTTCATTGGTAATTTTAACTTTTTATATTCATTACTATATAAACTAATTACATTAAAATCAAATTTATCTAAATTATTAATTGTTAAAATGTCAACTAAAATTCCATTCTTAATTATACCTACACGATCACATACTTTTTTAACATCACTTAAATTATGAGACGAAAAGAATATCGTTGTTCCTTTTTTTCTTTCTTCTTCTAACAATTCAAAAAACACTTCTTGTTTTAAAGGATCTAGTCCATTAGTTGGTTCATCTAATATAAGTAATGATGGTTCATGCATAAAAGCTAAGATAATTCCTAATTTCTTTAAATTACCAAATGATAACTCATCAACCTTTTTGGTAGTATCGACATCTAATTTTTTAACTAAATGTTTTATTCTTTTCGATAAATCCTTCTTATAAAAAGATGCTGAATAACTAATCATTTGAGCGACTGTTAAATCATCATATAAATTAACTTCACTAGGTAAGTAACCTATATCTTCCTTTAATTTGTAATTGTTTTTAGTTAACTCCTGATTGTTAAAAGTTATTTTACCATCTGTTTTATTAATAAGATTTAAAATACATTTAATGGTTGTGCTTTTACCAGCTCCATTCGGTCCTATAAAACCAAATATTTCTCCTGGTTTAATCTCTAAACTTAAATTTTGAACGCCTAAAATATCTTTATAGTATTTAGTTAAATGTTCTATTTTCAACATATTAACACCCTTTCTTAATATCCTAGTACTCCTTCTAAACTTTCATCATTATCAATTAAAGTTTGTACTTCTACTACAGTATAGTTTTCTTTATCGTTTCTAATAACAACTTCTTCTATACCGGCATTAATAATCATTCTTTTACACATTGAACATGGCATTGCATTTTCAACATAACTACCATCCTTGTAATTTTTACCTACTAAATAAAGGGTCGCTCCAATCATTCTATTACGTTCTGCACTAATAATAGCATTTTGTTCAGCATGAACACTACGGCACACTTCGTATCTTTCACCTCTAGGTATTTGCAATTTTTCTCTAATGCAGTAGTTTAAATCAGTACAGTTTTTTCTTCCTCTTGGTGCACCATTATATCCAGTTGATATTATTTCATCGTTTTTAACAATAACTGCACCAAAATCTCTTCTAATACAAGTAGCTCTTTCTAAAATAGTTTCTGCGACATCTAAATAATATTTTTTTTTGTCTATTCTTGTCATATTTACCTCCACTTTTTCTTTAAGTATAACACAATGATTATTTATTATAAATATAAAAAGGATATAACTACTTATATCTCTTTATCACATGTACTTATAGCTGGACATGAAGCAGTATATTCTGTTAGATACTGGTTGATTTCATCACTCCATGTAACAGCAATACATCCTTCTAAAGTTTCATTAGTAGTTGGATCAATTACTTCTTTATTAGTAATCAAACCACCTTTCTTTAATACATCAAAAGATAAATTAAATGTTCCCTCATGATCATATAAACATTCTTCATTTGATAGAGTCCATTTACTTGCTGCATTTTCTAATGAAAGAATTTGATCTTTTTTTATTTCTTTCTTAGAATTATTAAGAGTTCCAATTAATGTCGGAGAAACTATTAAAGCAATTATTCCAATTATAACAATAACCGCCAACAATTCACTAACGTAAATCCTTTTTTCATAACATCTCTCCCTATGTTCTTGATATTATTATATCATAACGTAGTTCTTTTTTCGACATTTTTCGTTATATTTACATTTTGTTATCAAATTGATATAATTGCTTAAGGTGATGATATGTTAAATAACATGAGAAAAATTAGTAACTTTGATTTAAAGATTATTGCTCTTATTTTGATGACAATAGATCATATTGGATATTATTTATTTCCTGAACAAATATTCTTAAGATATATTGGTAGAATTTCTTTTCCAATATTTGCTTTTTTAATAGTAGAAACATACAAACATTCTTCTAATATAACTAAAAAAATGAAAAATTTATTTGTTGTAGCCGTTATTATTCAAATATTATTTTGGTCATTTGGAGTATTAGATGGTAAAGGGAATATTATGTTTACATTACTAGGTGGATTAATATTGATTCATCTATATAATAATTATAATAAAATATTTTTCTTTTTATTTTTATTTGCATATATAACTTTAAACATTTTCTTTCACATTGATTATGGGGTTTTAGGTATTCTAATAGTATTTGCTTTTTCGTTGAAAGACTTTGAAACTAGATTTTTATCAGTTTCCTTCATCCTATTATTTTTAAACAACATGTATACAATCCCTACTCTTTGGTCATTCTTATCACTAGTAATTATTTCTTTCTATAATGGTAAATTAGGTACTAAAAAATATAAGTATTTATTTTATATATATTATCCATTACATTTAATAATTTTATATTTAATCAGTAAATTAATGTAATTAAAAACCTCTTACTAAGTAAGAGGTTTTAATTTCAAAGTGGCGTCCTGGGAGAGATTCGAACCCCCGACCGATGCCTTAGAAGGGCATTGCTCTATCCAGCTGAGCTACCAGGACAAGTATCCCTCTAAATGAGGGATACATAGATTATACACCACTTTTTTTTATTATTCAATAGTTTTAATGACATTTTTATAACTTTCATCCTCATCTACTGTCAATATTACTTCTTTTACATCATAATTATCCTCTATTGATAAAGTAATTGTATATAGTACTTCTTCAAGAATGTTCTTTTCATCTATATTATCAAATATATAGTGGTTAAATTTAAGTTCTAATGTTTCTGAACCCTCATTAACACTTAATAATTTTACATTACTATTAAAAAAACTCATCAAATTACTAGAATATATAGGGGTACTAGTTAGTTCATCTACAATAATAGATATTTTATTACGATTATCATTTACATATTTGGTTACAGGAACATAATAATAACTATCATTATATTTACTAATATAATAAATAGTTACTTGATTAATATCTTTAGAACTACTGATATCATAATTCTTATTTATACCAAAACTTCGATCCAACGTACTTGGTAAAGTTACTTGACTCTTAGGTAGCCTGCTTAATATATCCCCTTCAACATAAATAATAAGCTTTTCAACACTTGGTATTCCTGTTAATGTATAGACGATAGCTTCAATCATTTTTTCTTCTAATTCTTTGTTTATTTCTAATAACTCTTTACTAAAATTGATTTTTAACAGTCCATTTTCAAATTTAAGACTAAGAACTTTAGTATCACATGGCAGTATTGATTTAAATCCATTTGGTATTTGGCTTTCACCGGCTCCATCAGTAATCAATATTTCCATTAACTCTTTAGCTCTTCTTTCCACATCAGTATTACTAGTAGTAACTATTACATCAGTTTTTCCTAAATAATCATTACTATCGACCAAAAAAATAGTGCCTTTAATAACCTCGTCGTTAATATATTCTAATTTTTGTTTATAATCAATTTCATTACCTTCCTTTGGTATTAAATATATTAGGAATAAAGCACATAAAGCTAATGTAGAAACCAATATTTTTTTAATAGTCATTCTCTTTAACATAAGTCACCTCACTAATAATATGAAAAAAACCGCAAGATAATGCGGTTTTTATATTGAAAGTTCTCCAAGTTTTAAAAGTTCTACAACAGCTCCAGCGCGTCCTTTAACACCTAATTTTTGCATAGCATTAGATATATGATTTCGCACTGTTTTTTCACTTATACCTAAAGCAGTTGCGATTTCAATAGTTGATTTATTTAATATAAGTAATTCAAATACTTCTTTTTCCCTTTTTGTTAATATACTATTAGTCATATTTCCCTCACTTCCTAAGTTGGGTGGTTTATATTTACTCATATTATTTTATGATGGATTAGTATTTAAGTGAGAGAATTAGCCTAATAACAAACAAATAAAGAATAATTCTTTATATTAAGAATTATTCTTGAAATTTTACTGATATATACATTTTGTTTTCATAGTTACCTTGAACACTACGCATTATTTTATTTGCTAAAGAAGCATCGTGCTTTTTACTAGCTACAACAACTCTTATTTGATCCCCTTCAACTTTAATAAAAGACTTTAATTTAAAATCATTTTCTATCTTGGCTTCTAAACTTTCTTCTTCACCTCTAATAATATTTAAAGCTTTCATTTTTTCAAATGCATTATTTTTTTCATCAACACTAGAATCGACATTTGTTAGAATGCCTGTTAAAGTGGATATTTCATTTAACATATCCTCATCAGCCGAAACTCTAAGTGCGACTAAGATATCACTTTCCTTAACTTCAGTATTTACTTCTTCCTTTTTCCCAATATCTGTATTTGTGAGTAATAGTTCATTAGGCATTGTAACATAATATATACTCAAAACTAATATAAGACTAAACAATGTTAAAAACCATAAACTTCTTTTATTAATCATATTATTCCTCCAACTCTTAATAAAATATATTATGATTTTAAAAAAATATTACAAAAAAACCTAGAAATTCTAGGTTATTTTTTTTGATTAATTTCTACTTTTATTAGATTTAAAAATTCATCTTTAGAAACAGTAATTGTTTCTTCACTACCATATTTACGATAACTAACTAAATCATCATTTACTTCTTTATCACCAATAATTATAGTATATGGTACTTTTTTAATTTGACTTTCTCTCATTTTGTAACCAACTTTTTCATCACGATTATCTAATTCTACTCTAATATCATTATTAAATAATAATTCTTTTAAAGAAGTTGCATATTTTTCATGAGATTCATTATTTACAGTCAATATATTAACTTGAACAGGAGCAAGCCAAAGTGGAAAGGCCCCAGCATAATGTTCAATCAAAATTCCAATAAAGCGTTCAATTGATCCATATATTACTCTGTGTAACATAATTGGTCTTTTCTTAGAACCGTCTGAATCAATATAAGTTATTTCAAAACGTTCTGGTAAATTAAAGTCAAGTTGAATAGTTCCACATTGCCATACTCTACCAATTGAATCTTTGACATGGAAATCTAATTTAGGTCCATAGAAAGCTCCATCTCCTGGATTAATCTTACAATTCTTTCCGGCTTTTTTACAAGCTTCTTCTAAAATAGATTCTGCTTTATCCCAAACTTCGATTGCCCCAATATACTTTTCAGTAGGCCTTGTCGATAATTCAATCGAATAATCTAAGTTAAAAATTCTATACATACGATCAATAAAATTAATTAAACGAATGATTTCTGATTCGATTTGGTCTTCTGTCATAAAGATATGTGCATCATCTTGAGTAAAGTTTCTAACTCTGAATAAACCATTT
>CAYPGI010000035.1:0-9039 GCA_964410275.1 uncultured Muribaculaceae bacterium
AGTAGATACAACGTATCTACTTAATATTATACTATGACTTTTTCTTTTTTACCTATCTTTTTTTTACTATAATCCATACTTGATTTTATAAATGAACTAAATAAAGGATGACATCTTGTAGGACGGCTTTTGAATTCAGGATGAAATTGACATGCTATAAAGTGTGGATGTGAAGGTAGTTCAATAATTTCTACTAAATTACTTTCTTCATTCATTCCTGAAAAAATGATTCCTTTACTTTCTAATAATTCTTTATATTTATTATTAAATTCATAACGATGGCGATGTCTTTCAATAATAACTTCTTGTTTATAGTTTTCATATGCCAGTGTACCTTTCCTTAAAGTACATTTGAAGTTTCCTAAACGCATTGTTCCACCCATGTTGACGATAGACTTTTGTTCTGTCATTAAATCAATGATTGGGTCTTCACATATTTCATCAAATTCAGTTGAGTAAGCATCTTGTAAACCACAGACATTTCTAGCAAATTCTATTACTGATAATTGAAGGCCTAAGCATATTCCAAAGAAAGGAATATTGTTTTCTCTAGCATATTTTACTGCATTTATTTTCCCTTCAATTCCTCTAGAACCAAATCCCCCAGGTACAATAATACCACTAGAGTTTTTAAATACTTCTTTTAAGTCAGTATTACATTCTAATTCTTCAGCGTCTATCCATTTGATATTAATTTTAGTTTTATGTTTATATCCTGCATGTTTTAACGATTCTACAACTGATAAATAAGCATCATGTAATTCTACATATTTACCAACTAACGCTATTTCTACTTCATCTTTTAAGTTATCTACAGTATCAACTAAAGTTAACCAATCTTTGATATTTATTTTTTTTATTTCCATATTAAAGTGTTTTAATACTAATTCATCTATTTTTTGATTATAAAAATTTACGGGTATTTGATAGAGATTTTTTACATCAATTGCTTCAATAACATTTTCATTAGGAATACTACAATATAAAGATAATTTTTTCTTTATATCGTCTCCTAATTCCATTGGTGTTCTACAAACAATGATATCTGGTTGAATACCTAAACCTCTAAGTTCAATGACACTATGTTGAGTAGGTTTAGTTTTAAGTTCTCCAGAGCCAAAGATATAAGGAATTAACGTAGTATGAACAAAGATTGTATTTTCATATCCTAATTCATATCTTATTTGTCTTAATGTTTCAATGAATGATAGTGATTCGATATCACCTATAGTTCCACCGATTTCTGTTATAACAACATCAGCACCCGATGAGGCCCCTGCTTCATATATTCTACTTTTTATTTCGTTAGTAATATGTGGAACAATTTGGACAGTTCCACCTAAGTAGTCACCACGTCTTTCCTTTTCTAAAACAGCTGAATATACTTTACCTGTAGTTACACTCGAAGAATAATTTAATTCTTCGTCAATAAATCTTTCATAATGACCTAGGTCTAAGTCAGTTTCGGTACCATCCGCCGTTACAAATACTTCACCATGTTGAAAGGGTGACATTGTTCCTGGGTCAACATTAATATAAGGATCAAACTTTTGCATAAATACCTTATATCCTCTAGATTTTAATAATAAAGCTATTGAGGAAGCTGTGATTCCTTTACCAAGTCCTGAGACAACTCCTCCTGTTACAAATACATATTTCGTCATATCTACACCTCCAAAAAATAAAAAAAGTCCTAGAGAACTTTCTCTAGGCTCTTTTAAATTATAACATTTTTGAAATAAAGATTCAAACATTTTGATAACATTTTTTCAAAAAATGTAAATCTTTTATTTTTTATGTTCAATAATTTTTCCCTTTTCCCCTATTACTGTAACATCATCTGAGATATCATTAATCACTATTGCATTGGCACCTATCTTTACATTATTGCCAATTGTAATAGCACCTAAGACTTTAGCACCACATCCTACCATAACATTATTTTTTAAAGTAGGATGCCTTTTTATTTTATCTTTACCTGTTCCCCCTAAAGTAGCCCCATGATAGATAAGACAATCATTACCTATTTCCGCTGTTTCACCAATAACAATACCCATTCCATGATCGATAAATAATCTCTTTCCTATTTTAGCACCAGGATGAATTTCAATACCAGTGAAAAATCTACCAATTTGTGAAATTAATCTAGCTAGAAAAAAGAATTTATGTCTATAGAAAAAATGACCAATTCTGTGAAATATTAAAATATGAAATCCTTGATATAAAAGGAGTACAGATAAAATTCCTCTAGCAGCTGGATCTTTAGTAGCAATATTTTTAGCATCTTCATATAAGTTTTTCATATTTGCCCCCTATTATAAATAAGGTATGCAGTAAAAATATTATAACCATAATAAATTAATTAGATAAACAAAAAAATCCAAAAGGATTTTTAATAATTTTTTAGTATTCTTTTTGTATCTCTATCGATATCTTTTTTCTTGATAGCTTCTCTTTTATCGTATAATTTTTTACCCTTCGCAAGACCTAACAAAATCTTAGCTTTATTTTTCTTAAAATATAATTTTAAAGGTATTAATGTATAACCTAAAAGCTTTATTTTTTCATTAAGTTTTAATATTTCATTTTTATGTAATAATAGTTTCCTTGTTCTAGTTTCTTCATGATTAAAAATATTTCCTTGTTCATAAGGACTAATATGCATATTCAATAAAAATACTTCATTTTTTCTTATAATAGCATAACTATCTTTAATATTAGCCATACCATTTTTAATTGACTTAATTTCAGTGCCAGTTAAAACGATGCCTGCTTCGACAGTATCTATTATTTCATATTCATAGTTAGCTTTACGATTATTAATTTCTATCATATGTCACCTATTCAAAAATTCCAACTTGAACACTATCATCGTACTGATTAATAATATTACTATATTTAGTATAGATAGATTGATATCCATATAGTAAACCATCATTTAATTTATTAAACGGAACAACTGAAACTGGGCTCCAACTTGTATAGAAGAGATCTCCTTTAACATCAGTTATTTCAATGGTAACATCATCACCCTTAACCTTTTTATTAACAGTTAAAGCAGCCATCATACCAGTTCGTTGTGCTTCTGTATTTTGACCTGATATAAAGTTACCTAATGAATAAATAACTAATGTGTCATCAATAAATTCTATTGGTTGGATGACATGTGGATGATGTCCAATAATAATATCTACTCCTAAATCTGCAAGATCTTTAGCTTGTTTTTTTTGTTCTGCAGTAGGAGTATGAGTGTATTCTACACCCCAGTGCATTGATACTATTAAAACATCAACCTTACCACGAACTCTTTCAATATCAGCTTTTGCTTTTTCATAATTATAAACATTTACTAAGTAATCTTTACCAGATGGTATAGCAATACCGTTTGTTCCATAAGTATAGCCTAACATTGAATAAGTAATACCGTTTTTTTCTTTAATTATAACTTCATCGCGATCTTCTTGTGACGCATAGTTTCCTACAGCATATACATCTTTTTGGTTTTTCCAAAAATTAGCTGAATAAGTAGCTGCCTTTGCCCCTCTATCGATTGTATGATTAGTCGCTAGGTTAATCAAATTAAATCCAGCATCAATTAAATCCAATCCTATTTCGTCTGGTGAATTAAAGTTTGGATAAGTAGATACTCCAATATCTTTTCCACCAATAGATGTTTCTTGATTATAAAAGGCTAAATCATATTGTTGGATAATTGGTTTGATATGTGTAAACATTTTCTTAAAATCATAATTATTGTTTCCTACATAAGCAGAGTTATATATACCATTATGAATAAGGGCATCACCTACTGCTACTAACGAAAAACTATAATTTTCTTCTTTTGGTTCCTCTACTATAGGTTCTTTATCTTTTGGTTTTTCCTTTGGTTCTTCCTTTTTAAAACAACCAGTCATTAAAAACACTAATAATAATATTGGTAATATCCATTTGATTTTTTTAAACATACTTCTCACCTCTTTGGTTTTATTTTTCAGTTTTAGTTGGTTCTACAAGAGTAAAATCAACAGTTTTATTTTCTTTAGATGCTGCTTTAACAATAACTTTTACTCTATCTCCTAATCTAAATCCACGTTTATTAGTTTGACCACGAACAGAGAATGTCGATTCATCAAAGAAGTAATGGTCACCTGTTAAGTCATCTAATTTTACTAAACCTTCTACTAAATTGTCAAGTTCAACAAACATTCCAAAACTTAGTACACTACTAATTATACCTTCATATTCTTCTCCAATATGTTTAGACATATATTCAGCTTTTTTCATATCATCTACTTCACGTTCACATTCAATAGCCATTCTTTCTTTAGTAGATGCATGTTCTGTTAAAAAGACTAATTTGTTATCCCAATAGTTTATTGTTTCTTTATCTAGTTTATGTTCAAACATATATTTTCTTAATAAGCGATGAACTGTTGTATCAGGATATCTTCTAATTGGCGATGTGAAGTGTGTATAACATTTACTTGCAATACCAAAGTGACCAATATTTGTTTTATCATAAACTGCTTTTTGCATACTTCTAAGTAATAGGTTTGATAAAATTCTAAATTCTTTTTTATCTTTTAAACTTTCTAATATAGTTTGCATTGTTTTAGGTGTAATATCTTTTATTTTACCTTTGACTTCATATCCTAAAATACCAATAAACTTTAAGAAATTTTGAATCTTTTCTTCATTAGGTACACCATGAATACGATAAACAAAAGGCAATTCCATATAATATATATGACTAGCTACTGTTTCATTCGCAATAATCATAAAATCTTCAATTAATTTTTCACCTTCACCGCGTTCTCTTAATTTAACATCAATTGCTTCACCAGTTTCATCAACAATGATTTTAGCTTCATCTATTTCAAAGTCAATAAAACCACGAATTTCTTTATTCTTACGAATAATATGAGCAAGTTCTTGCATTGATTTTAAAGTTTCAATAAATGGTTCATATCCTTCGACTACTTTATTATTTTCAATAATATCGTTAACTGCTTTATAAGTCATTCTCTTTTTAGAATTAATAACACTTTGATATATATCATAGTTAACAACATTACCTTTATTATCAACTTCCATTTCACAAGTCATAGCTAGACGATCGACATTGCCATTTAATGAACAAATTCCATTAGATAGCATATGTGGTAACATTGGTATAACTCGATCCGCTAAATAGACACTTGTCCCTCTAGAATATGCTTCTTCATCAACCTTAGTACCTTCTTTTACATAATAACTTACATCTGCGATGTGAACTCCTAATAAGTAATTACCATTATCTAATTTTTTTAATGAAATCGCATCATCTAAGTCTTTAGCATCGTCACCATCAATAGTAAAAATTTCTTCGTTTCTTAAATCTTTTCTACCGACAAGGTCCTTTTCTTCTACTTCTAATGGTAAAAGTTCTACTTCCTTCATTAATTCATCACTAAAAGTATCGTTTATTCCTAAACTAGCAACAATTGAAAGAATATCAACTCCAGGATCATTTTTATGTCCTAATATTTTGATGATTTCTCCATTATAGTTATTATCTTTTAATTTATTAGTAACTTTTACTAAGACTTTATGTCCGTTCATTGCTCCTTTTGCTTTTTTCTTTTCTATTTGAATTTTAATTTTTACTTTATCATTATCTAAATCAACATATCCCATACCTTTACTATAGTAGAATTCTCCTACCATCTGTTGAAGATTACGAGATACAATTCTAATAATTTTACCTTCTAAATCCATACCCTTCTTAGAAATAATTTCAACAATAACCTTATCTCCATGAATGGCATTTCCCATATTTGGGGGCGCAACAAATACATCTTCTGTCCCTTCAATATCAACAAACCCAAATCCTTTTTTATTTGCTAATAAAGTTCCCACCTTTAAATGACTATCAGTAAATAATAAATAAGAATCCTTCTTTGTACGATATATTTGTAAATTATCTTCTAGATTATTTAATGTCTTTAATAGTTCTTTTAATTCATCAACTGTTGTAAAGCCTAATCCATCATTTATTTCATGAACAGTTAGTGCTTTTTTAGCTGACTTTATTAATTCTAAGATTTGGTTTTCCATCCTAACACCTCATATTCTATTATAGATTAAAATCGTTTAAAAATATAGTCCTTATTAAAAAAATATCACTTTTGTGATATTTCTTCTAAGTCATCATTATTTAATTCAACTTGGTTAATCGAAATAAATCGCTTCGTTATTTTATCTGTTGTAGTATGAATTTCCTTGACATCATTAGATACTGTTTCAATACTACGATAAAGTTTATCCCAACGATTTTTATACCTTTCAAACTCTTTAGATAATAAATTTAATTCTTGATGAATAACAGTCGTATATTTATCTCTTTCAATATTTTTTATAATTATTTGAATAGTTGTTAAAGTACTAATTAAAGTTGTAGGTGAAGTTAACCATATCTTCTTTTGATAAGAATAATTAACTAAATCTTGATGATAAGCATTAACTTCCGCAAAAATTGCTTCAGCAGGTAAAAATAATATTGCTTGATCACTTGTTACACCAGGGATAATATATTTTGATGAAATATCATCTATATGTTTTTTCATATCCATTTTAAACATTTTTTCCGCTTGATCACGTTCACTTTGAGAATTGTTTTTATCAACCATTCTTTGATAATTTTCGAGTGGAAACTTAGAATCGATTGCAATAACTCCTAAAGGTTCGGGTGCAAACAAGACACAATCAGCTAGATTACCATTTTCAAGTTGATGTTGCATACGATATAATTTATCATTACCTGCCCCAAAAATATTAGCCATAATATGACGCAAATTAACTTCCCCAAAAGTCCCTCTTGCTTTTTTGTCTGTTAATATACCTTGAAGTGATACAATATCACCAGATAAGACATCTATCTTCTTTTGAGCTTCATCTATCTTTGACAATCTCTCTAAAACAGATGTAAAGGTTTTGTTAGTCTTTTCAAAATTTTCGTCAATGCGTTCATTTACTCGATCATTGATAAGCCTTAATTTAACTTCTATTTTTTCATTTAAATTAGTAAAGTCTTCATTTAATGATCTATTAATATCCGTCTTAAAATCCCCTAATTCTTTAATAGTATTAAGTTCTAACTTCCCTAATCGTTCAGTAATATTTGATTCATCAATGTTTTTTGTTAACGAAATAATAACAACTATCAATATTGCAATTAAAAGTGCTACAATAACATACTCCATAAAATCCTCCTATTCAATTTTAAACTTCTTATTTACATAAATTGACAAAATATATGCACCTAATAATATTAATCCTAATTCAATTAATACTTTTATATCAGTAATACTTTCAAGAAAAGTTGTCCCAACAAATCCCCAAAAGTAAATAATCGATACTTTTGATACTGCCATTGCCGCAATAAATTTACGATAACTTATTTTAGAAAGACCAGATGCTATATTAACTGAAAAAGCTGGTGTAAATGGTAAAGCTGTAATTAATACTAAAGTAGTAAATTTAATATTGGAAATTTGTTGCATTAAATCTTTCAAATTATCTTTACTTTTTATTCTTTTATAAAGCCATTTACTAAAACCTTTTCTAAATATTGTAAATGACAGAATACATCCCATAATGGTACCTATATATGAAATTATAAATCCTAAAAAGTTACCAAATACTAACATGTTTACCGCAATAAATACAGCTAATGGCAAAATTGGTATAATTGACTCAATAACTACAACTAATATAGCTACTGAAAAACCTAATAGAGGATTATTAGTTTGAATTAAACTTTTAAAATATTCAATTATTACTTCAATGGTTTCTTTCATGTTTCACCCTCTATACTAGTTATATTATAATACATTTAACTATATTATACAATTAAAAAAGTAAGATACATCTTACTTTTCTAAAATCCAACTTTCATATCCTCCAATAATATTTACTGTTTTATATCCCAAACTGTTTAATAAATTACATAATCTTAAACTCTTTATACCTTTTTGACAGTATATATAATACTTTTGATTTTTTGTTAAATATTTACTAGGATTATTAATTAATACATCACACGGTATATTTTTGGAATTTGGAATGTGATTATTATTATAATTTTCAGTACTTCTTATATCAATTATTGAAATATTATTTAATTTTAATAATTCCGATATAGAAATATTCATTTAACCACCCTACAATATTATATGAGGGTGAAACAAAGCGCGTTAATTTATTCGTCTTCACTAAAGAAGTCGTCAAAGAATTGATCATCAGTAATAGTTGATTTACTTTTAGGTATGTCCGCAACTGGATCTTTTTCAAGTTTTTTCTTTTCCTCAATTGGTTCTTTAGTCTTAGGTTGTTCAACTTTTTCGATTTCCGGTTTAATTTCCCTCTTGATTTCAGGTCTCTTAACAACTTTAAATTCTTCCTCAATAGTTGGAACTTCTGTTTCAATCTTCTTAGGTTCTTCTTTAATAGACGGTATTGTAATGATTTTCGGCTCCTCTTTTGGAGAGGCTGTAACTCTAGTTTTGGCCTCAGATTCAGTTTTTCTCTTTTCAGCTTCACGACGATCTTCTTCTTCTAATTCTGCGATTTTAGCATCAATTCTCTTTACTAAGTCATCCATATTTAAACCACCCATACCCATATCATTATTTTTAAAGATTGAAGGGTTCATATTTGATGACGATCCAGAAGAAGAATGGTCAGTCAATGAATTTATTAATTTGTTTTCTTTATCTTTTTTCTTTTCTTCAACAAATTTCTTTATATCAAATACTTCAACAGACTTTTTCGTTCTAACGGGATAAACAGCTTTATCATATTTTTTACCCCAAGCATTCATACTTTCCAGTTTGAAGTTTGGTGTCATTTCTGTTTTATATGGCATCATTCTAGTACGAATAATTACTATTGACCATTTTTTTAATCTTTGTAAATCACTAACTGTGATAAGTGGTGTAGATACCGTTTTATCTTTTTCTTTAGATTTTTCTTCTCCACACATTTTACTTATTTCTTCTA
>CAYPGI010000036.1:0-8965 GCA_964410275.1 uncultured Muribaculaceae bacterium
TTATTTTTTATTAATGTTTTAAACATTAATGCTTATACTGATAGTATTGATAAAATAAGTATGGATATTTTTATCGATGATGAAGGGACAGCTTATGTTCAAGAAATATGGGAAACAGAAGTTGCATCAGGTACTGAAAACTATAAAGTGTTTGATAATTTACAAACCTCAGAAATAAGAAATTTTATGGTTACTGATGAAACAGGAACGGTTTATCAATTTTTAAATAATTGGAATGTAAATGATTCTCGTGAAGCAAAGAAGAATAAGCATGGAATTGTTTATACTTCAAATGGTGTAGAACTATGTTGGGGAGTAGGAAGTCTCGGAGAACGTAGATATATATTAAGTTATGAAATAACTAATTTTGTTCAACAATACAACGATAAACAAGCAATATATTTTGGTTTAATTACACATGATATGGATCCAATGCCTAAAAATATAGATGTAAAAATCAGTTCCAACCATCATTTTAATGAAATAGGGGCACTTCTATGGGGGTATGGTTATGAAGGTGTTGCCGATATTATTGATGGTAATATTGTTCTTAAAAATACTAAAGAATTAAAAAGTTCAAACTATGTAACATTTCTAGTTGAATTACCAAGTAATATTTTTAATACAACAGATTATGTTGATGATACTTTTGATAATTTATTTGCGCAAGCTGAAGTTGGAGTAGAAAATAAAGCACCTATTGAGTATATTTTATTTAATATTCTAATTGTATTATTTCAATTTTTTATAATTGCAGCTGCAATCATTAGTAGTGTTATTCATTATAAAAAGACTAATATTAAAATGACTTTACCAAGTGTTAAAGATACTAATTATTATCGTGATATACCGTGTAAAAAGGATATATTTAGAGCGTATGCTATTGGGAAATATAGTGGATTAATAACTGAAAATTCTAATTTAATTGGAGCTATATTATTAAAATGGATTAAGGAAAAAAAAGTTACATTTATTGAAGTAGAAGGTGGATTCTTCACTAAGGGTGATAAGAATGCTATTGATTTATCAAAACCTTTTTACTCAGATAATACTTATGAAATGGAACTCTACACTATGCTTGAAAAAGCTTCTAAAGGAAATAAAGCTTTAGAAAAAAATGAATTTTCAAAATGGTACATGCGCAATTATACGACTGTTAATAATTGGTTTAGTAAAATAGAAAAAGAAATGAAAGTTGTCTTTGAAAATGAAGGTTTAATATTAAAGGAAACAGAAAGGGTATTAAACTTAATTCCATATCAAAAAGATGTATATACAGATAAAATAAAAGAAGAAGCAATAGCCTTTCAAGGATTAAAGAAGTTTTTAAAGGAATTTACCTTAATTAACGAGAGGAATGTTATTTCTGTTCATATGTGGGAAGAATATTTAATATTCGCTCAACTACTTGGAATAGCAGATGAAGTAGAACAACAATTTAAAAAATTATATCCAGATATTGCTGAACAAACAACTCTTAACCATAGCAATATTGTTTATATTAATGCGTATACAGGAATTATCACACGAAACAATAGTATAATATCTTCGCGTCGTAGTAGCGGTGGTGGAGGATTCAGTAGTAGTGGTGGAGGCGGAGGTTCTCGCGGCGGTGGCGGCGGCGGGGGACGCAGATAGTTTTTAAATAAAGTTAAACATTTCATTATAATCTCATATATTATTATAGGTGGTTATAATGGGAAATATAGAAGAATTTAAAATGTTTGTTAGAAAAAACCCTTCATTGATAAAATTTGTAAAAAATAATCAAATGACTTGGCAAAAATTTTATGAGATATATAATTTGTATGGAGAAGATGAATCAGCGTGGAATGATTATCGAAGCACTAGAAGTAGTGAACAAGAACAATCAATAGAATCAGGTATTGCTCTTGGCGGATTTTTGAATTGGTTAAAAGGTATTAATTTGGATGCAGTTCAAGAAGGAGTAAATAGTATACAAAGGGTGGTAGGAGTATTAGGAGATTTAAGTTCTAAAGATACTTCTGTCACACCAAAAGAAGAGTATAAACCTCGTCCTTTGTATAAACATTTTGACGATTAATGACTTTAGATATTCAATATAAAATAAAAAGCAATTCCAAC
This sequence comes from uncultured Muribaculaceae bacterium, assembly GCA_964410275.1. Taxonomy (GTDB): domain Bacteria; phylum Bacillota_I; class Bacilli_A; order RF39; family UBA660; genus UBA5364. The sequence continues at coordinate 2,107 of CAYPGI010000036.1, forward strand.
TATTTAAGATACTTAAGGGAAAACTCTTATTGGTATAAAATCTTGAATCGTGACCCAAAACAATTTAATACCTTTATTGAAGAAGTAAAAACTGCTTATCGACTTCGTCCAGGAGATCGTATTAGTAGAGTACTAGAATACATAGATATGTTTCAAACAATCATGGCATCATTAAAATAAAAGAGGTGGATTATGCGAATTATAAGTGGAAAGTATAAAGGACATAAAATAAAAGGATTTGATCTAGATGGAACAAGACCAACAATGGATCGTATTAAAGAATCAATGATAGCAATGATTCAAAATAAAATAAAAAATAGTGTATGTTTAGATTTATTTAGTGGTAGTGGATCAATTGGACTTGAGTTTTTAAGTAATGGAGCTAAAAATTGTTACTTTGTCGATAATAATATAAAAGCCATTGAAGTATTAAATGATAATATTAAAACATTGAATCTTGTTGATGAACATTATATATTTCATAAAAATTACAATGATGCTTTAAAATATTTTAAAGATAATGATATAAACTTTGATATTATATTTTTAGATCCTCCATATAAGGATAATTTTATCAATAATATTTTAAATACAATAGTGGAATTTAAAATACTAAGTCCAGGTGGTATAGTCATGTGTGAATATGAAACAGAAGAAGTTGATAATCAAGAATTAACTTTAATGAAAGAAAGAAAGTATGGTAGTAAATATATAAAAATATATAAAAATTAAAAACTTTGCAAAAAGTTTTTTTATTTTGGAAAGGATATTTTGTTACCTTCTAGTATGTTATTAGTAAGGAGGTGAGAGAGTGTTTAAAAGATATCCTTTTGTAAAGCAGGAAGGACTTAAAGATTGTGGCTGTGCATCGTTATTGATGATTATAACTTATTATCAAGGGTATATCAGTTTAGAAAGATTAAGAGATATGACAAAAACTACTAAGAGTGGTACAAACGCTTATAATTTAATAGAAGCAGCAAAAGAACTTGGATTTAATGCTAAAGGCATTAAAACAAGTTTAAATGAAATAAACAAAAATAATTTAATTCTACCATGTATAGCACATGTAACTATTAATAATAGTTACAAGCATTATGTAGTTATATATGAAATTAATTATAATAAAAAATATTTAATAATTAGCGATCCTGCTGATAAAACTAAAAAAATGACATTTAATGAATTTAATAAAATTTGGAATAAAGTATTAATTATTTTATATCCAATTAAACCTATCGTAATACATAATAAAGAATCTATTATAGACTTTATAATAAAAATAATTAACCCCTATAGAAGATACCTAATTGAAATATGGTTGTTTTCTTTATTAATTACACTATTTTCAATTGCTTCATCTTTTTATTTTAAATATATGATTGATAGTATTTCTTATTCTAAAGGTTATCTGTTATTTTTATTCATTATTTTTACTAGCATTTTGATATTGAAAAACATAACAACCTTTTTTAGAAACATACTATTAATTTATCTTAATCAAAAAATAGATCTTAATTTAACTACTAATACTTTTAAGCAAATAATCTCACTTCCTTATCATTATTATCGTAATAGAACTACAGGAGAAATATTATCTAGAATGACAGATCTTTATTCAGTTAGAGAAATGATTAATAAGGTGGCATTAAACCTCTTTGTAGATTTACCACTTACTATAGTATCTTTAATTACTCTTTATTGTATTAATAGTACTTTATTTGGAATATCTTTTATAATTCTATTATTTTATATATTTGTTGTAGCAGTATATCATAATATCTTTAACAAAAATGTAAATATAATTCAAAAAAATAAAGCTGAAATAACTTCTTGTCTAGTAGAAAGTATAAGCGGTTTTGAGGTAGTAAAAGGATTAAATATAGATGACCAAATAAATGATAAATTCGAAAAAAAATATGTACAATTACTAAAAGATAATTTTAGATTTGATTATTTGATTAATAGTCAAATGTTTCTAAAAGAATTAGTGAATAACGTTGGACAAATAATAATAATTTTAGTTGGTTGTTTTTTAATAATCAATAATAAAATGACAATTGGAAGTTTATTGACATTTAACGCTATTCTATTTTATTTTCTAGAGCCTATTAGAAATATTATTGATTTAGATATAAATATAAAAGAAGCTAAAAATGCCTTAAGAAGGATAATAGAAGTGTTTATAAAAGAAGAAAAACAAGGCTTCATTAAAAATAAAATAAAGGGAAATATTAAATTCAATAATTTATCCTATACTTACAACAATATAAGCAATACTTTAAAAAATATTGATTTAGAAGTCAAAGCAAATAGTAAGGTATTAATTATGGGAAGAAGTGGTAGTGGTAAAAGTACAATTTTAAAATTAATCAAAAAATATTATTCCGTTAGACGTAATAGTATTTATATAGACGATATAGATATTAATGATTATAAAAATCTTGATAATATTAGTTATATATCACAACAAGAAATCTTATTTACAGATACTCTTTATAATAATTTAATACTTTCAGGTAACAAAAATGATAATCAAATATTAGAAATAACTAAATTATGCTATCTTGATGAAATTATAAAAAATAATGATTTAGGATATAATATGTTAATTGAAGAAAATGGTTTTAATATTTCTGGTGGCCAAAAACAAAGAATTGTTTTAGGAAGAACCTTATTAAAAAACTTTGAAATGTTATTGATAGATGAAGGATTAAACCAAATTGATATTAATTTAGAAAGAAAAATACTTAAAAATATTTTTAATAAATATAGAAATAAAACAATTATAGTAGTATCTCATCGTTTAGAAAATATGGACTTATATGATCAAGTAATAGAATTAGAAAATGGAATAATAAAAAGGAATATATGTAAAAATGGAAGCTATTAGTATTTTTGATAATTCATCTTTAATATTAGAAAAAAAGCGACCATTATATATTATTTCCTATCTAACCATTATTTTGATTGCTACTTTATTTATTCTATTAATTGGTTCGTTATATAAATATAACCCATATAAAAACTATCTAGGTAGAATAATTATTAATGAAGATGATTTTTATATTAATTTATTAATGGAGGAAGAGGAGATTCCGTTTTTAAATGATAGTCTTATCATTAATAATAAAAACTATAAATCAAAAATTATAAATATAAGTGATACTGCATACATTGGAGAAAATACTAAAAAATATTATGAAGTTACATTAGAGAGTAATATAGACGATAATTTGATTATTCAAAACAACATAATACAAATAAATATAAAATTACCAAAAACAACATTATTAAAAGAATTAGTAAAAAACATAAAGAAAGGGTTGATATGATGAATGAATTAACTAAAAATGAATTAGAGCAAATTAATGGAGGCGGAATAGGTATAGGATTTTTAATTGGAGCGGGCATTGTCTTTTTAATTGGAGTTATTGATGGCTATGTTAGACCATTAAAATGTAATAAGTAGGAGGTAAAAATGATTTTAAAAAAAGAAGAATTAATACTAATTCAAGGTGGATTTAGTATTTCTGGAACTTTGATTAATTCTCTAGTACGTGGTATTAATGCATTTCTTGATTTAGGTAGAAGTGTTGGTACTGCGATTAGAAGAATCGGTGGGAATAAATTATGCCCATTTTAGATTATATTAAGAAAAATAAGAAGAATATTATTGTAATAACAATAATATTACTTACTCCGTTTATTTTGCCATTATTAACAACTTTAATAGAAATAATATATCATTACGGTACTTATGTTGGCACTTTTATAAGGTCAATTAGTACTGGTGGGATTTGTTTTTAAGGGATTTATCCCTTTTTTTGTTTAAAATGTGCTAAAGCATTATTTAATAAAAAAAATTGTTGTATTATATAGTGAATGGTGTTATAATATCGATAGATGAAGGGAGGGATTATTAATGACAAAAGTTGTTGTTCGCAATGGTAATGTTGATGGTGCACTAAGAACTTTTAAACAAAAAAATGTTAAAGATGGCCTCCTAAAAGCAGCTCGTGAAAGACAAGAAGGTTATATGAAACCTGGAGTCAAAAAGAGAAAAGCTAAGAAAGAAGCTATTAAAAATAGTCATAAAAAAGAAAGAAACTATAATTAATGAGCCTTAAGGGCTCTTTATTAATAGGAGGAAAACTATGAGAGAAAGAATATTAAATGATATTGTTAATGCTATGAAAAGTAGTAATAAAAAACTTTTATCTGTTTTAAGAATGGTAAAAGGCGCGATTGAATTAGATGAAATAAAACTTAAAAGAGAACTAAACGATGATGAAGTAATTCAAATAATCTCTAAACAAATAAAATCAAGAAAAGAATCAATTGAGTTTTTTGAAAAGGGTAATCGTGAAGATTTAATTACTGCTACTAAAAGCGAAATAGAAATATTAGAGAAATATTTGCCTGAACAAATGAGTATGGAAGAAGTAAACAAAATTATTGATGAGGCATTCTTGAGTGTTAAACCTACTGGAAATTCTGATATGGGTAAAATAATGGCTGTTATTGCTCCTCTTGTAAAAGGGAAAGCTGATTTAGGAATGGTTAATAAAATAATCAAAGAAAAGTTAAATAATGTTTAACTTTTTTTTATATATTATGGTACAATATTGTTTAGATAGGAATGATTTTATGAGTCAAGTTACAGGCTTAGTTTTAACTATGATAGTTGGTTTATCTATTATTTTAGGAACAATTATTATATTTAAGATGAAAAATAATGAAAAAGTAATCAGTGTGTCAGTTAGTATTGCATTTGGGGTAATGATAAGTTTAATTGTATTTGATTTATTACCAGAAGCATTTGAATTAATAGAATATGAGTTTAGTATTAAAAAAATAATTATTATTTTAGGATTATCATTAGTGGGAGTTCTTATATTAAAAATATTTGATTTATTCATCCCAAATCACGGACATAACCATAAGCATAGTCATGATGAAGAAGAGCATTTATATCATATTGGTATAGTATCAAGCATTGCGCTAGTACTTCATAATGTTATTGAAGGTATGGCGTTATATAGTACTGCTATTACTTCGGTGAGTCTAGGTTGGTTACTTGCCTTAGGAATTGGACTACATAATATTCCGTTAGGAATGGTAATAGCATCAGCCTTTTACTTAAGAAATAAAAGTGTTAGAAAAACATTAGTAATCAGTTTTTTTATTTCAATGTCTACTTTTCTAGGTGGATTTATTATGTATATTATAAATCTAAATGGTAATTATATTAATGATTATTATTTAGGTGTTCTTATTTGTATTACTTTAGGAATGATTTTTTATATTGCTATATTCGAACTATTACCTAAGATAATAGAAGATAAAAACAAAAAGATATCAGTCATTGGAATTATTATAGGTATTAGTATTATATTAGTTCATTATTTTATATAAAAGATATATGTAAAGTATGTCTTTTTTTTATCAAAGTTTACTCTTTAGTATAATTATAATATTATGTATATATAATATGGAGGTATGCAATATGAAAAAAGGTTTTACATTAGTTGAATTATTGGCAGTAATAATAATATTAGGACTTGTGGGTTTAATTGTGATACCTTCCATTACTAAGTTAATTAAAGATTCAAGACAAGATTTATATAAAAACCAAGTAAGAACAATAGAAGAAAGTGCTCGTAAATGGGGAGTTAAACATATTGATTCATTGGTACCAAATACTACTATATATGTTAGTTTAACTGACTTAATTAATAGTGGATATATAGAACAAGATAAAATAAAAGATCCAAGAACAAATACTGATATGAATGGTTGTGTATTAATAAGTCATAATTCCATCTCAGATAAGTATAAATATACATATGATGATAGAGCTTGCGCCGAAATAGATGATTCGAAAAATATGACATCAACTGATTCACAATATGTATGTTATGACTTTGATGCAAACACAGGAACAATAGTAAAATATGATGTAGATAATACTAATTGTTCAAGTGATGTTGTCATACCTAATAAAATAGATGGGGTAGCAGTTAAACATATTGGTAATGCAGCCTTTATTAATGAAACAGGTCAATCATGTTATGCTAATTCTTATGGCGAAGGTGATGAATTTTCGGTATCACATAATTATGTTAGACAAGAAGGAGACGTATATTATGGATGTTGGTTTGATCTAACAGAAAGGAATATTAATATCACCAGTGTTATATTTCCAAGATATCTAGAAACAATAGGTACATCTTCGTTCGCTTATCATTCTATAAGTAGTTTAGATTTTAGTAATTCACCAAATTTGATTAAAATAAATGATGATGCTTTTTATGATAATCCAATTGAAAGTATAAATTTTACTAATGCTTCGAAGTTAGAATCTATTGGTACATATACATTTAGTGATACTTCTTTAATGAGTGTCGATTTAAGACCTTTAACAAATTTAACAACAATCGAATATAATGCATTTTCAGATAGTAACATAAATACCCTTAATTTCCAAGGATTAACAAATTTAACAACAATTAAATATGAGGCATTTGAAGGTAATATAATAACTAGTTTAACAATTCCGACAAGTGTTGAATTAATAGAAAATAATGCTTTTATTTGGAATCCGCTAGCAAGAGTAACAATAGAAGGGGATAACAAATTTAGATTTAATAATATATGGTCAGCAATCGGATTCCCATCAGTATTAAAGCCCTCAGTAGAAATTACTGAAGTTTCAAAAGCGTTATCCACATCTTCTTCAAATAACTTTTCGTTTGAATATGCTTATTATAAAGTAACAGTACCAACAACAGGTAATTATCGATTTGAAGTTTGGGGTGCTCAAGGAGGAAATTCTCTTGATGATGGATATGAGGTA
>CAYPGI010000037.1:0-8524 GCA_964410275.1 uncultured Muribaculaceae bacterium
GTTCTCTATTATTATCTGAAATTTACTTTTTCATTTGAAGAATTTTATCTTTTTTGATAAAATTATTTCTTTTTTTATTAAAATATGATAAAATTATAACAGTATAGTGTGACACATTGTCAAAATTAGGAGGAATACATATGGGATTTAGTTTTAAAAAATGGATAAACGGTGATGAAGAAGAAACATTTAGTAAAGAACATACAGAAAATGAATATTATAAATTAGCTCCTGAAGAAGCTTTAAAAACTAATGATGGTAATAATAAAATGATTTTATTAGAACCAAGAGCTTACTCAGAAGCCCAACAAATAGTAGATTATTTAAAAACTAGAAGTGCAGTAGTTGTCAATTTAAAAAGGGTAACTGGTGATCAAGCTAAAAGAATAGTAGATTTTTTAAGCGGAACTATTTATGCTATTGGAGGAGAAATCCAAAAAATAGGTGGAGGAATCTTTTTATGTACGCCTAATAATGTCAGTGTTGAAGGCAAAATAACTGATGAAAAAGAAGGAAAAGATATCCACGATAATGATGATATTAAAATTGAATGGTAAAAAAAGTTGATATAAAGAATAGATTGTGCTACAATATGTTGTAGTGCCAGAGGTGAGGGTATGGAAAAATTTAGTCGTACACTTCGTGGCTATGATCCCGAAGAAGTAAATGCTTTCTTAGATCAAATAATTAACCAAGTTGAAAAAATGGTTGTTGAGATTAAAGAAAAAGACGTAAAAATTAACGAACTAAATGCTTTAGTGGACGAAAACATGCGTTTAAAGGAAAAAATAGAACAATATGAACGCTTGGAAGGAACTCTAAATAGAGCAATTTTTATGGCCCAAAAAACTTCTGATCAAATAAAAGTAACGGCTAGACAAGAAAGTGAAATAATTATTGAAGATGCTAAAAATAATGCTAATCGTATTGTGAATGAAGCATTACTTAGATCCGATAAAATTGAAATGGAATCAACTTTATTAAAAAGAAATATCAACATTTTTAAAAGAAAGTTACGTTCGATAATAGAACAACAATTAGAAATGGTTGAAGATATTGAAAAAGTAGATTTTTAAAATAAAAGATAGAGACGATATTTTAAATTAATTTAAGCGAGTAGGGTTTGGTGAGAGCCTATAATGATTTTAAAGTATAGATCACTCTTGATATGTTTTTCTGATAATTAGGAAAAATCGCTAATGCGTTATCAAAAATTAAGTGCACAGTTTATCTGTGAATTAAGGTGGTACCACGGTTATTCGTCCTTATATATAAGTATATAAGGTTTTTTTATTATATAAAGGAGATGATTTTATGAAAAAACTAAATGCTAATTATAACTTTAATGAGATCGAAAAAGAAATATTAAAATATTGGGAAGATAATAATTCATTTAAAAAATTATTAGAAAAGAATGCTAATGGACCTAAATATCGTTTTATTGATGGACCAATTACTGCTAATAATTCAATGAAAGTTCATCATATGTGGGGACGTACCTTAAAAGATGTCTTCTTAAGATATAAGGGGATGAACGGGTATACATCACATTATCGTAATGGATTTGATGGTCAAGGATTATGGGTTGAAGTGGAAGTTGAAAAAGAACTAGGCTTTAAATCAAAGAAGGATATCGAAGCATATGGATTAGATAAATTCACGGATGCTTGTGTTAGTCGTGTTAGAAAGTTTGCTAGTGTAATCACAGAACAATCTAAAGTACTAGGTCAATGGATGGATTGGAATAATTCTTATTACACTTTAACTGACGAAAACATCACTAGTATTTGGGCTTTCTTAAAAAAATGTCATGAAAAGAAGATGATTGTTGAAACGTTTAAGCCTATGCCATGGTGTGCTAGATGTGGTACTAGTTTAAGTGAACACGAGATGAGCGGTAGTTATCATGATGTCGAACATGAAGCAGTATTTTTTAAATTACCCCTAGTTGGTAATGATACTGATATATTAGTTTGGACAACAACACCTTGGACATTATCTGCCAATGTTGCACTTGCGGTTAATCCTAATTTTGAATATGTTAAAGTAAAATTTGCAAAAGATGATAAACCTATTATTATGTGTTTAGATGTATTAAATAGCCGTTTTAAAAAAGAAGAAAAAACTATTCTTGATACATTTAAGGGATCTACTTTAGAAGGATTGGAATATGAAACATGTTTCCCAGAACTTCCAGAGCAAGCAAAAATAACTCATAAGATTGTTTTATGGGATGAAGTATCTAAAGAAGATGGATCAGGTATTGTTCATATTGCCCCAGGATGTGGTGCGGAAGACTTTGAACTAGGAGAATCGTTAGGTTTAGATAAAATCGTTCCGATTGATGAGAATGGGATTATTTTAAATAACTTTGGATTCTTATCTGGAAAAAAAGCTAAAGAAGTAAATGAAATTGTTTTTGAAGAATTAAAGAGACAAAACAAGTTATATTTCACTCATAAAATTAAACACAGTTATCCATTTTGTTGGAGATGTAAAGAAGATATCTTATTTAGATTAGGAAGAGAATGGGCAATTGATGTTGAAGTTGTAAGAGAACAATTAATTGAAAATGCTAATAAAGTAAAATGGTATCCTGAATATCAAGGTAAGAGAATGCTTGATTGGCTTCAAAATATGTCTAATTGGAATATATCAAGAAGAAGATTTTATGGATTACCTTTACCATTCTATAAATGTGAATGTGGTCATTTAGAAGTTGTTGGAAATAAAGAAGAATTAAGAAATCTTGCTACTGATAAAGAATTAGTTGATAATATTAAAGAATTACATCGTCCATGGATAGATGAAATAAAAATCAAATGTCCAGAATGTGGTAATGATGTGTCAAGAGTTGAACAAGTAGGAGATGTATGGCTAGATGCTGGTATTGTACCTTTCTCAACTTTAAAATATTTTGAAGATAAAGAATATTGGAAGGAATACTTCCCAGCTGAATATGTTGTTGAAATGCATGAACAAGTACGCTTATGGTTCTATTCTATGTTATTTATGAGTACTGTCTTAGAAGGTACTGCTCCTTATGAAGCAGTAGGAACTCATGGTATGATTACTTCTGAAGATGGAACAAGATTTTCTAAAACTGGTTATAATATCAGTTTTGAAGAAGCAACCGAAAAAATTGGTGTTGACGCTTCGAGATACTTATTTGCATCCGCTAATCCAGTAAACGATGTCAGATTTGGTTTTGGTTTAGGTGAAGAAGCAAAAAGAAAATTACTGTCTTTTTGGAATATGATTGTTTTCTTTAATACATATGCTGAAATTGATAAAGTTGATTTAACTGATTATAAGCCATCTATTGATGACCTTGATATAACTGATAGATGGTTAATAAGAATAACTGATAACTTTATCGCAGCATCTAAAAAGCATATGGATAATTATAGTACTAAAGATGTGTGCGCTTTATTTGAAAAATATATTGATGATGTATCTAACTTCTATATTAGAACTAATCGTAGAAGATTCTGGAAATCAGAAAACTCAATCGATAAAAAGGTTGCTTACTATACTTTATTTAATGCAATTAAAGTAACTACTCAAATTATGGCACCTATTATTCCGTTTATGTGTGAACATATTTGGCAAAATGTTATTAAAGAATTTGATTTAAATAGTGCTGAATCAGTTCATTTAAGTGACTATCCAAAAGTTAGTTCTTATAAATTAGAAGATAGTATTACAACTAGCATTGAAAAATGTCGTAATATTGTAACTTCTGTATTAAAGATTCGTAATGAAAAACAAATAAAGGTTCGTCAACCATTAAAGACTTTATATATTAAGAGTAATCAAAACTTAGATGATGTAAAAGATATCATTCTTAACGAACTAAATATTAAAGACTTAGTTTATATTGATGATATGGGATCATTAAAAGATGAATACTTAACTTTAAACTTTAAAATGGCGGGTTCAGTCTTAAAGGGAGACGTCAACTTAGTTAAAGATTTAGTCAACAATCTATCTGATATGAAAGAATATGTTGCTAAAGTAAAAGAAGGATCAAGTATTAAACTTAATGATTATAGTCAAGAATTAGATAGCAGTTTATTTGTTATTGAAAATAAACCAAAAGATAATATGGAAGTAACTACTATTGATAATATTGAATTAGCAATCGATACTTTTATTGATGAAAATCTATATAAAGAAGGACTTCTAAGAGATATTATTAGACAATGTCAAGTATTTAGGAAAGAAGCAGGTTTTGCAGTTGAAAATCGTATTATGCTTGTTTTAAATTCTAATAATGATTTAATTAAAGAAGTAATAAATGATAATAGAGATTTAATTCAAAGTGAAGTACTTGCTACTTTAGCCATCTCAATTGATAATCCTGATTTTAACGGTACAATTGAAGAAGATAACTATAAAGTAGAAGTTATAATGAAGAAAAAAGACTTATAAAATTATAAGTCTTTTTCATATACAAAAAAAACAAGTATTACTTGTTATTCTGCTTTTACTTCTATATTCTTAGCTTGACTATTCTTTTTTAATGTTCTTAGTTCTCTTGCACTCATGATAATTGTTTCACCATTATCTAATTTTACTTTTTGATAATTTGGTTTTTGAGCATGTCTTGTAGCATTAAGAGCATGAGATCTTCTATTTCCAAATAATGGAGACTTACTAGTTACTTTTTGAGCCATCTTTATTCCTCCTCGTACTTATATTTCTTCGCTTTATAACTTTATCATATTATATGAAATAAGTCAAATAATTTCAGTAAAAAACTTTCAATAATCCTTAATTTATAGTAAAATTATATTAGGAGGTGAACTTATGTATACACCGCTTTATATTAAGACTAATAATTCTTTATTATCTAGCATGATAAAAATAGAAGACTTAATATCATTTGCCTTAAAAAACAATCTTAAATCTCTAACTATTACTGATAATAATATGTATGGAGTAATGGACTTTTATAAAGAATGTTTAAAAAATAATATCAAACCAATTATTGGTTTAGAAATAAGTATAGATAATAATATTGTTTTATATGCAAAAGATTATAACGGATATAAAAATCTAATCAAATTATCTACTATTCAATCAGAAAGAAAATTAACTCTTAATGAAGTGAATACATATAGTAAAGACCTTGTCTGTATTGTTCCTTTTAGTAGTATAAATTTATATGAAGAATTAAAAAAAGTATTTGCTAATATCTTTATTGGATATAGTAATCCAAACGAAAGATTAAAAATAAAAGGGGATAATATTGTTTATATGAAGGAAATTCTTTGTATAGATAAACAAGATGATGAATACTTAAAATATTTATATGGTATTAGAGATGGAGTAACAATTGATAAAGTTGTTACTACTAATAACGATAATTATTTAGATATGGCAATATTAGAAAAGTATCCTCAAGATATTCAAAATAATATTTTAATTGAACAGATGTGTAATGTAATTATTGAAAAACAAGAAAACTTATTACCAATTTATGATTGTCCTAATAATATGGATAGTTATACTTATTTAAAAAAACTTTGTAAGGAAGGTTTAAAAAGGATATTTGGTGATAGAGTAAGTAAGATATATATTGAAAGATTAAAATACGAATTAGAAGTTATTAATCAAATGGGATTTTGTAATTACTTTTTAGTAGTATGGGATTTTGTGAAATATGCAAAAGATAACAATATATTAGTAGGTCCTGGTAGAGGTAGTGCAGCTGGTTCATTAGTTTCTTATGTTTTAAACATTACAACTATTGATCCTATTAAATATAATTTGTTATTTGAAAGATTTTTAAATCCTGAAAGAATTAGCATGCCTGATATCGATATTGATTTTCAAGATACTAAAAGAGATGAAGTAATTAGTTATTGTATTAAGAAGTATGGTATTAAAAGAGTAGTTCCTATTATTGCCTTTGGTACATTAGGTTCTAAACAAGCAATTAGAGATGTTGGTAGAGTAATCGATATTGATTTAAAAACAATTGATTACATTTGTAGGTTACTAGATTCTAGAAAAACATTAAAAGATAATTATAATCAAAACAAAAAACTTCAAGACTATATCAATAACTTTGAAGAACTAAAATTATTATATAAAATAGCAATCAAATTTGAAGGTTTAAAAAGACATACTACTATTCATGCAGCGGGAATAGTAATGGCTAATATTGATATCGACGAAGTGATACCATTAGATAAAAACCATGATGAATTTTATACTACTGCTTATTCAATGGATTATTTAGAAGATTTAGGATTATTAAAAATGGACTTTTTAGCTATTCGTAATTTAACGATTATAGATAATATTTTAAAAGATATTGGTAATGGATTAACATTTGATGATATACCTTTAAATGATTCTAAAGCTCTTAATATTTTTACGACTGTTAATACTTTAGGAATATTTCAATTTGAATCAGTTGGAATGATGAACTTTTTAAGAAAATTAAAACCTAATACCTTTGAAGATATTTTCGCAGCAATTGCATTATTTAGACCGGGCCCTATGAAGAATATTGACTCTTATATAAAAAGAAAATATGGTCATGAAAAAATAGATTATTTAGATGAAAAATTAGAGTTTATATTGAAGCCAACATATGGTATAATAGTCTACCAAGAACAAATTATGCAGATTGCTAATGTAATGGCATCTTATTCATTAGGTGAAGCAGACGTTCTTAGAAAAGCCATGAGTAAGAAAAAAGAGGATATTCTATTAAAAGAAAAAAATAAGTTTATTTCTAATAGTATAAAAAATGGTTATAGTGAAGAATTGGCATTAAAAGTTTATGGTTTGATTTTAAAATTTGCAGAATATGGATTTAATCGTTCACATTCAGTTGCGTATGCTAATGTGGCTTATAAAATGGCATATCTAAAAGCCAATTATCCACAAATATTTATGAAAAATTTATTGTCGATGTTTAATAATAGTGAACATAAGATTAAAGAATATATTTATGAATGTAAAATCAATAATATAAATATCTTAAAACCAGATATCAATTATAGTAGTGAAGAATATACCATTGAAAAAGGTAGTATTAGATATCCTTTAACTGGCATAAAAGGTATTAGTATTAGTGTTGTAAAAAATATTGTTGAAGAACGAAATAAAAACCATTTTAAAAATATATATGATTTTATGGCTAGATGTTACAAATTTATAAATATAAAAAGTTTTGAAAATTTAATTTTAGCGGGATGTTTTGAAAGTTTAGGGTATAATCAAAAAACATTGATTAATAATATAGATGTCTTAGTTAATTACAGCGAATTAGCGAGCTATTTAGATGAAGAATATGCTTTAAAACCAGAACTTACTGTTTTTGAAGAATATGATAATAAAGAAATAATGCAGAACGAATTAGAAATATTTGGTTTTTATTTAAGCAATCATCCAGTAACTGAATATAAACAAAAGTATAAGGAGATAATATCTATTAATGATATTCCAAATTATTTTGATAAAATAATTAATACGATAATATATGTTGATAGAATCAAAAAAATAGATACTAAAAATGGTAGTACAATGTGTTTTGTTACAGGTAGTGATGAAGTAAGCATGCTTGATTTTGTAATGTTTCCTAATGTATATGAATCTTATAATGATATTAAAGTAGGAGACATATTATTAGTAAAAGGTCGAGCTGAAAAAAGATTTGACAAGATGCAAGTAATTATAAACGAAATTAGAAAACTGTGAGGCGAAACATGTTAAAATACGAAGATATATTAGGATGTGTTGAAGGTTATATCCTTGTTATAAACGAAAATGGAGAAATAGTTTTTTCAAATGATAAAAATGCAGATGAATTATATAAAAAAATTGGTGATAAAGTTAAAAATGATATAGTATGTTTTCAATCGAAATATTATTCTATTCAAACAAAAGATATAGTTAAAGAAGAAAAAAAATATTTATACATTCATTATCACGATGTTACAACTCTTTTCGAATATGAGCAATCTTTAATGAAAAAAGCAATGACTGATTCATTGACTAAAATTTGTAACCGACACGGAATAGAAAAAGCAATCGAAAATTTTAGAACTTCCTTAAATTCTTCATGTGTGGTATATGCTGATATTGATCATTTTAAAAAGATAAATGATACTTATTTACATGAAGCAGGTGACTTTGTTTTAAGAGAAGTAGCTAAAATTATATGTGCTAATATTAGAAAAGACGATTTAGCTGGGCGAATGGGTGGAGAAGAATTTATAATTATTTTAAATTCCACTAGTATAGAAAAAGCTAAGCCGAAATTAGATTATATAAGAAAAGCAATAAAACAGCATAACTTTAGTTGGAATGGTAATCAAATTAAAGTAACTGTATCTTTTGGCGTCTCAGAGTTTGAACCTAAAGAAGGCAGTGATTTTAATAAAACAATTGCTGAAGCAGATAGAGCTTTGTTACAATCAAAGAAAAATGGAAGAGATCAAATTACTTATTTTAATGAAATGGAACCTAAAATAGATGATTCATTTAAAACTTATTAATTTAA
>CAYPGI010000038.1:0-8480 GCA_964410275.1 uncultured Muribaculaceae bacterium
TATGATATAATTAATATAGGAAGGAGTAAAGTTATGGGATATGTTATAGGGTTTATTATTGTTATAATACTTAGTTCAATCAGACAAATCAATCAATATGAAAGAGGGGTTAAGTTTACTCTTGGTAAGTATACCAAAATGATGGAACCAGGGTTAAATTTAGTAATACCAATTTTTCAAAGTTATAGAAGAGTTGATATTAGAACAAAGGTAGTTGATGTACCAGATCAAGAAGCTATTACTAAAGATAATATATCAGTAAAGATTAATGCTGTTGTATATTATAAGATATCTGATGCTTCTAAAGCCGTTTTAGAAGTTGAAAATTACTTTTATGCAACTAGTCAACTTGCACAAACAACAATGCGTAATATTGTAGGTACTGTTTCATTAGATGATTTACTTACTAAACGTGATCAAATATCTGAAAGTATTCAAGTAATAGTTGATCAAGCAACAGATGATTGGGGGATAAAAGTAGAAAATGTTGAAATTAAAGATATTTCCTTACCAGAAGAAATGAAGAGAGTTATTGCTAGAGTAGCTGAAGCTGAAAGAGAAAAAATGGCAGTTATTACAAAAGCATCAGGTGAAGCTGAAGCAGCTCTCAATTTAGCTAAAGCAGCTGAAATTTTATCTTCAACAAGAGGTGGATTACATTTAAGAACTTTAGAAACAATTAATGATGTCAGTTCAGATCAATCAAATACTATTTTCTTTGCAATGCCACTTGAAGTTTTAAAAGCATTTGAAGGAATAGCGGAACTAAAAAAACAATAAAAAATATGGTTAAAAAGTAAAAAAGATGATTTTTTGTTAAAAAAAGTTGTTTAATACGAAAAAAAGAAGAAAAATATGGAAAAAACACAAAAAAATGTTGATTTTATAATGAAATAATGGTATTCTTTAATTGTAAGCAAAGTAGCTTATAAAAAATAGGAGGTAGGAAGAATGTCAAAGACAGATTTAGTAAATTACATAGCAGAAGAAACTGGTTTCACAAAAGCTGATTCAGCTCGTGCTTTAGAAGCAGTTATTAGTGGAGTTACAGCAGGATTAAAAAAAGAAGGAAAAGTTACATTAACAGGTTTTGCAACTTTTGAAGCTAAGAAAAAAGCTGCAACTACTGGTCGTAATCCAAGAACAGGTGAAACTGTTAAGATTGCTGCTAGAACTGCTGTTAAAATTAAAGCTGGTTCTAAATTAAAAGACGCTTTAAACTAAAAAGGCTGTTAGCCTTTTTTTCTTGTCAAAGGTTGGTGGAAGATGTATAATACGTCTATAAAAATATTAAATAGAATAATTGACAAAGGATATAAAGCCTATATAGTAGGTGGATATCCAAGAGACTTATATTTAAACCGTAAGAGTGTAGATATAGATATATGTACTAATGCATCACCTAAAGAGTTAAAAGATATATTTCATGATATTATTTTACCTACAGATGCCTATGGTTCTGTCTCACTAGTTTATAATAATATAAGATTCGAAATAACTACTTTCCGTAAGGAAATTAAATATGAGAATAATCGTTTACCAGTTAAAATCAAATATATTAATAGTTTACTTGAAGACTTGAAAAGAAGGGACTTCACTATTAATACTTTATGTATGGATAATGAAGGAAATATTATTGATTTATTAAATGGTAGAGTTGATTTAGATAATAAAATAATTAAAATAGTAGGTAATTCAAGGTATAAATTAAAGGAAGATTGTTTAAGAATTTTAAGAGCAATTAGATTCGCGACTATTCTTGATTTTGAATTAGATAATAATCTTATAAAATCAATCAAAAAAAATGGTTACTTACTTAAAAAATTATCGTATTTCCGTAAAAAGGAAGAGTTAGATAAAATATTTTCTAGTCCTAACGTAAAAAAAGGGATAAGTTTAATTCAAGAATTAGGCTTAGATAAACCATTAGAATTATCTAATTTAGATAAAGTAGTAATTACTACTTCCCTTATTGGGATTTGGGCACAATTAGATGTCTTAAATATCTATAGTTTTACAGTTAATGAAAAAGAATTGATAATAAAAATAAATGAATTATTAGATAAAGATATCTTAGATAATAATAATTTATATAAATACGGTTTATATATAACTAGTATAGCTGGTGAAATTAAAGGGATTAATAAGAAGGTAATTACTCGTAAATATAATGAGTTGCCAATTCATAATAATTTAGAAATAAATATTAAAGCAAAAGATATATGTGAATTATTAAATAAAAAACCTGGTGGTTTTTTGAAAGAAATACTTTCTGATCTTGAAATTAAAATAATTAATAAACAATTAAATAATGAATTTGATGATATAAAAAAATATATTTTAGATAAATATACCACTTAAAAGGTGGTATATTTTTTCTAAATAATATATAATTAAGGTGGTGATGGATATGATTGAAAAAATTATTAATATTCTAAAGGAAAATCCTTATACAGTTCCGAAGGTATTATTTAGTAGTTATAAAACAATGGATATTACTGAAAAAGAGTTAGTATTATTAATACTACTAATTAACAATACCAATAATATTTTTAATGCTAAACAGATAAGCGAAGATCTAGGATGGAATGTAAGAGATGTCTTAGAAGTTATTGGTTCTTTAAGTGATAAAGATTTAGTTAATATTGAAGTTGATAAATCAACTCATAGTGAATATATAACTTTAGATAACTTATATAGTAAGTTAAGTTTTGCCATCATCAATGATAATCAAAAGAGTGACAATGATACTAATCTTTATAGTACATTTGAGAAAGAATTTGGTAGAACACTATCACCAATGGAATATGAAATTATTAATGCGTGGATAGAAAATGATTTTAATGAAGAATTAATTATATTAGCTTTAAAGGAAGCGACTTATAATGGAGTATCAAACTTAAGATATATTGATAAAATAATTCATGAATGGCAGAAAAAGGGTATAAAGAATAAAGAAGATATTGAAAAGGCAAGAACTACCTTTAGAAAGAAAGATATCGATACTAAATTATTTGAATATGATTGGTTAAATAATGATGAATGAAATAATTAATTACTTGGATGAAATAATACCTAATCCTAGGTGTGAACTGAATTACACTAAAGATTATGAATTGCTCATCGCAGTTATGTTAAGTGCTCAAACAACGGATAAAAGGGTTAATATGGTTTCTAACATATTGTTTGACAAATATTCCTCATTAGAATCCTTAAGGGATGCGGATATTGAAGATATAAAAAGGATTATTAGACCAATTGGTAATTTCAATAAAAAGGCTCTAAATATTAAATCTATAGCTGATAAGTTATTGACTGAAAGTAATGGAATAGTTCCTAATGATAGATCTTTTTTAGAAAGTTTATGCGGAGTAGGTAGAAAGACAACAAATGTTGTTTTAAGCAATTTATATAATGTTCCTTGTATTGCTGTTGATACCCATGTTAAAAGGGTTAGCATTAGATTAGGAATAGCTAATAAAAATGATAATCTTATTAAAATAGAAGAAAAATTAACAAAAAAGATACCAGAAAATCAAAGACTAAAGATGCATCATCAATTAGTATTATTTGGTAGATATTATTGTAAAGCTAAAAAACCAAGTTGTGAAACTTGTAAATTAACAAAAATATGCAAAGAAAAACAAAAGTAAAACTTTTGTTTTTTTAGTTTTCAGTAATACGAATTGTTCTTGTATGAGTTTTAGTATAATCGTTATATTTTACATTATAAGTAATAGTATAGTTACCAGGACTACTATAAGTTATACTTCCAACACTTTGATCAGTATCGATATTACGATATGTTTTAGTTATTGTAGAACTATTTGTCACATCAAGACCATTATCATATACAGTAACACCTGGATCACTATAAAGAGTATCAACTTTTAGATTAATAGTGCTTTCTCCGTTTAACTGTGAGTAAACAATAGAATCAGCATCTTCAAAATTTAAAGTTAGTGATGTACCACTACTAGCATTGCTTTTAAATATTGTATAAGCACTTTTTACAATATAAGTAACTGGTTTACTAGTTGAATATATTTGAATATTTATATTATTTTTTTCAGTTGTACCGACAAGTTGCAATGTACCATCTGTTTTTAAAACATATATATCATATCCTACTTTTCCTATATATGATTTATTATATTCTATTCTAGCATTTAAATTAGCTGCTTGATAATCTGGTTTATAGAATATCTTTTTAAACATATCAGCTAAGTAGGTTTCATTAATAGCATCTGGCGTATCAATAGGATCCCATGATAGAGCAACAACATTACCATTTAATTCACCATCTAAATTTGAAACATTAGCTAATTGCGAGAATCTTTTTGATGTTACTGTAGGTTCAGTTCCTTTTTTAAATAGTTCAGTAGTAATTAAATCACTAGGTGTAAATTTACTTGGTAAATAAGCTTCATGCCATCCTTTTTCAACTTGAACAGCAACTACATCATTAGGTTTAGTAATATTAGTACTTCTACTAAAGACTCCTTTAGCAACGGCTTGGAAAATAGCAGAATGATAAGCATTACCGAAACGAGTTATATAATTTGGATCAATTTTTTCATATCCATACCAAACTCCAATAGAGTATTCATCAGTCATACCAACAACCCATAAGTCATTGATTGCATCTCTTGGTAATTTTAATTTTTCTTTATCTTTATCAGAAAAGTTAGTTGTACCTGTTTTAGCAGCATAATTATAACCATTGACATTACCAAATTGGAATAAAGCATACTTAGAAGTAGAGATAAGCATATCATTAACCATATAAGCTGTTTCTTCACTCATTGCTTTCTTTTCTACTGGTTTTTGTTCAAATACTTCATCAGTTTCACGATAGATAATTTTAGTAAAACTATATGGTTCAATATAATACCCTTCATTAGCAAATGCAGCATAGGCAGCACTCATCGATGTTGGACTTTCACCATTATAACCTCCAATTGAATGGGCTTCATGAATGAATGTACCATCTAATTCAGGATGTAAACCTAAATTAGTTACGAATTTATAAATATTAGCATTTGAAATTTTTTGAAATGCTTTTAAAGCTGGGATATTTCTTGAATAAACTAGAGCATCTCTAGAAGTCATCCAACCATTATATCCGCCATCCCAGTTATATACTTCTTTTTTCTCTTTATCATTATAATTATGTGGTTCATCAGCCCATGGGGTAAATGTCGACCAATTGTTATATTCAATTCCTGGCCCATAATCGAAAAGTGGTTTAGCACTAGAACCTATTTGTCTTTCAATATCTGTAGCATTATTGAATTTTCCTTCACCAGTACGATGACGCCCAGCTCCAATAGCTACGATAGCGCCTGTTTGAGTATCGATTACTGAAATACCAGCATCGACAACGTCATTTTCCCAGGTAAATGTTTCACCATTCATAATTTTATTGACATGGTCTTGTTTTGCGCGATCCATTGTTGTATATATTTCCATTGGAACAGTATATATATTATTTCCTGTTTTGATTCTCACTTCTTTGGCAACGGTATCAATAAAATCTTGATATTCTTTACTTGTAGTATTATTAGTATTTAATAAAGATTCAATAGTAATAGCAGACGCTACTTCTCTTTCTTTTTTATTAATATATCCATGTCTTTCCATTAAAGATAAAACAGTATTTCTTCTTTTAGTAGCTGCTTCAATATCGTTATACGGACTATAAGCACTAGGTGATTGGAACAAACCTGCGATTAATGATGCTTCCGATAAATTTAAATCCTTAGCAGATTTTCCAAAATAAGTTAATGCTGCTTGTTCAACACCGTAAGCCCCACTTCCTAAATAATATGAATTAGCATAAAATTCTAATATTTCTTTTTTAGTATAAGATTTTTCTACTTTAAATATAGACATATAAATATCGGTAAATTTTCTAACAATTCCTGCCCAACCTGTATCTATAGTTGAAGTAAATGAATTCTTTACAAGTTGCATTGTTATAGTAGAAGCACCACCGGCATTACTACTACCTGATATTTGACCAAAAGATGCTTTTAAGAAACGAGGTAAGTCAAATCCATTATGTTGAAAAAATCTTGCATCTTCAGTAGCGATAATCGCATCTATTAATACTTCTGGCATTTCATCATAACTAATTTTTTCTCTTCTTTCAACACCTAATTTAGCATATATCTTTCCATCTTTATCATATATAACAGTCGATTCTTGTTTATATAATTTATCGGGATCAAAGTTTGGTGAGTTTTTAGCAATCATAAAGAAGAATAAGAAGGTAGCTATTAAGCCGATAATACCAATTACAAAAATAATAATTAAAGCAATCTTAAATATCTTTTTCTTTTTAGTTTTTTTACTTTTAGTAATCTTTTTACTTGTCTTTTTACTTTGTTTGGTATTTTTGCTATTACCTTTTTTCTTTTTAATCTTATCTAAAACAATTGGTAACCCAAATAATAGAAAATCAATAATACCTACTATTATTAAAGATTTAACCCATCCTATGGCAAAGATACCTGTAATAAAGGCAACAATGCTTATTAGTATCAGCATAAGATTTGTTTTATTTTTTTTA
Organism: uncultured Muribaculaceae bacterium; assembly: GCA_964410275.1. GTDB lineage: Bacteria > Bacillota_I > Bacilli_A > RF39 > UBA660 > UBA5364. Next base: position 6,575 of record CAYPGI010000038.1, read on the forward strand.
ATTATTTTCACTATCTTTTTCATATAAATCTCCTCTAAAATATATTTGTTCGATTACTTTTAAATAATCTAGTCTTGGACAATAATTTAGTTTTAATAAGTATCCCTCTTCTTTGAAATATTGAAGGGGAATAGATTTTCTTTTTTCTGTATTAATAAAGTTAAATAATTTGTGAGCTTCTAAAAGATAAATTTCATTTAATCTAGTAAATTTTACAATTATGAAACCAATACCATCCATCTTTGTTATAGAATTTAAATGCTCTATTTGATGATTATGAATATTTCGTAAAGGAAAATTATTTGCTCTTGTTTCTTTAGCTTCAAAATCAATATACCTTCCTTTATAAATACCATTATAATCAGTAGTTGATGGAGTTTCAAAATAAGCTTTTTTAATCACAGCTTCATTTCTTGATGGATAATCAACTTCTACTAATTTAATAGGAGTTGGTTTTTTATGTATTACCGCAATATTATTACTTAAGTAATAATCATTCGTATTATTGATGTCTGATTCTAAGTTCATTCCTCTATTAACGTAACTAATAGGCTTATGATATTGTTTCTTTATTCCTGTTGGATACCTCATATCATCACCACTACAATTATACTATACTTTAAGTATTTTTTCTACAAAAAAAATAAAATGCCTAAAAATGTCGTAATGTAGTTAGAAGATACTTTTTTTAACTACTATTGTCGAAAGTAAAGAATATTTTTTTGGGATGTGTTAGAGTATGAATGAGGTGACATATGAATAAACATCATATACAAAGAGTGTTTGATGAAATGATGGAGAATGTAAGTTATATAAAGAGATCTACTTACTTCAAAAAGTAGATTTTTTTGTGTTATAATTAATTTGGTGGTAGTATGAAAAAAGTAGTCTTAGTATTGTTAATTTTTTTAATTAGTGGATGTGAACAAGGTATTCAAAATGATAAAGATGTGGAATTAAATTATGATAAGGAATATTATACAGTATATACTCCTTATAAAAATGGTGTAAGCAATAATTATGTAGTTGGCAATAGTATCAATAATTATAATATTGAAGAAATTGAATCAGCATTAATGTATGAGTCGATGAAATACTTTAAGACTAATAATTCTTATTATCAAGAAGGACAATATTTAACTGAAAAAACACTAAAAAAATTACTTGATAATGAACACCTTAATTCATCAGAAAAAATAACAATAGATAATATTACAATAACTCCTACCTACATAACTTCTATTTATGAACAAAACTTTTTAGCAAGTAACGGTACATTAAAAGGAATATCCCTTGGACTAGTTATAAATCCATATCAAAAGTATATAAATAGTTATGGTAGTTATCAATATAAGAAGGTAGACGACAATATCTTAATTCAAATAGCTAATACTAAAACTGAAGAATTGGTAAAGTATATGCGAAAAAATTATGATTTAGAGGACATCAGAATATTAGTTGCGGTATATTTTCAATCACATCCTAACGCTATTATACCAGGTAAGTATGAATATGTTGGGATTACAACAAACTCAAATATATCTTTAGAAAAAACTAATTACGCGTATCAATTATTAGATAGTTCATATGTTAGTACAAACGATATAGGTAACTATGATGCTTTCGTTAATTTAAAAAAAGAATTAAATAATGAGATATCTAATCTATATATTATAGGTTATGGTTCATATAATAATAAATTACTATCGAGTATTGATATAACGGTTAATGGTACTTCTTTAAACAAAAATAAAATATTATATATTAGTCAACTGCTAAGTAAAAAACTTGTAAGTGATTTTAGCAATACAAGTATAAAAGTCTATTTAAAAGCAGATAATCAAATAAAGGGAATCATTACAAAAAGGCATAATGATATAAGTTGTGACGTCCATATTTTAGATTA
>CAYPGI010000039.1:0-8465 GCA_964410275.1 uncultured Muribaculaceae bacterium
ATATCATATGTAAACATTAAATCATTATTATTAGCTAGAATTTTAATTATTTGTTCTTTATTCAAACGATTATTATCACGAGCATTCAAATTTTCTATACTTAACATTAAATTAAATTGATTTATGTATATATAATTTAATAATTCTGCCATATATTCACTTGTGTAATTTATGTTTTCTTCAATAGTACCTATATCAAAAGAATGGAATACTACTTTTAAAGGATAATCTAGTTTTTTGGCAATTTCATTATAAAAATTCAAGTATTGTTTTTGTTTATCAATATCTTCTGTTTGTATAGAATGAAATTGTATAAAATAATTATTCTTTATTGATAAGTTTATAAATTCTTCAAAGTATTTCACTTCTTCATCATTATCTAAATTAAGATATATTTCAAATCCTTGAATACTATTAGAAACATCGTTTTCTTGAATTAAGTTAATTAAATCTCTAGGTGTTCTTTTAGTAAATTTATCGTTGAGACTTAATAAAATCTTCATGTTATCACCTATTTTATTATAACTTAAATTGCTTTAAAATAAAAGAAAAAAGTATAACAATGTTATACCCTTTACAAACTCTTCTACGAAATTTTTATCTTTTACTAAATTGTGGAGCTCTACGAGCAGCTTTAAGTCCTGGTTTTTTACGTTCTTTGATTCTTGAATCTCTTGTTATAAAACCAGCACGTTTAAGAATTGTTCTAAAATTAGTTTCATTCCCAATATTAGGAGCATCATATTCTAATAAAGCTCTAGTAATACCTAAACGAATAGCACCAGTTTGACCATTAAATCCTCCACCATTTACTTTTACATCTATATCAAATAGTTCTGCAGTATTAGTAATAACTAAAGGTTGCATTAAATCTGTTACATTTGTTTCATATGGGAAGAAATCATGTACATCTCTTCCATTAACAGTAATTTTACCTTTACCTGAAGTTAATCTAACTTGAGCGATAGAAGCTTTTCTACGTCCAGTTCCACTATATATTTTCTTTGCCATTTTAACCCTCCTAATTTACTTTCATTTCGATTGGTTGTTGAGCTTGATGTGGATGTTCAGAACCAGCGTAAACAAATAATTTTCTATACATTTGTCTTCCTAGTCTTCCATTTGGAAGCATCCCTTTGATAGCTCTTTCAACCATTTCAACAGGATAGTTATCTTTCATAGTTCGAGCAGTTCTTTCTCTTAATCCTCCAGTGTGTCCACTATGATTATAGTAGATTTTTTTATCTAATTTGTCACCTGTAAGATTAACTTTGGAAGCATTAATAACGATAACAAAGTCACCACAATCAATATGTGGAGTAAATGTTGGTTTATGCTTTCCTCTTAAGACATGTGCAACTTTAGTCGATAAACGACCAAGTACTAATTCATTAGCATCAATAACATACCAATTACGCACTAAGTCTTCTTTTTTTTGCATGTAAGTATCTTTCATATTTTTTTCCCTTTCTAATATTCAGTGAATTTTCCCAGAATTCACTATTGGGATCAATAAATGTACCAGTATAAATTGTACTAAAAAACTATATAAAAGTCAATGTTTATTTGACTTTTTAGTAAGTTTTACTCAGTTTCTGTAAGTAATTAGTAAAATACATCTTTTAGGTATAATCCTTCTGGATTAGCAGTCACCCCAGCTTCCTTACGATTCTTAGCTGCGATGATCTCAATCATTGCCTCACTTTTGTATTTACCTTCACCAATTTCTATTAAAGTTCCCACAATATTTCTAACCATATATCTTAAAAATCCTGTTCCTAAGAAAGAAATAGTTATCTTATTTACATTTTTCAAATCTCTTATTAAATTAGTTTGAACAATTGTCCTAACAAAATTCTCTTTTTCCTCATCTGTTTTCGAAAACGATTTAAAGTCATGAGTACCTTCAAGGTATTTCATTGCTCTTTCCATTTCAACAACATCTAATTTTTTACAATGTTGATAAACATAATCCTTTTCAATCGGATCATATTCTCCCATATTTATTTTATAAATGTATTCTTTAGCCTTAACATTATAACGAGCATGAAAAGTATCTTTAACTAGAGCTACCTCTTTAATATATATATCTTTTGGTAACAAACTATTCATCCCCATCTTTAATTTGCTAGGTTCAATACTAATCGACATATCAAAATGAGCTTTTTGATTTAAAGCATGAACTCCAGCATCTGTTCTGCCAGAAGCATTAATATCAACCTTTTCATTATTATTGATAGTTTTTAATACTTTTTCAATCTCACCTTGAATTGTTTTGACTCGAGGTTGCTTTTGATATCCTTTATATCTTGAACCATCATAAGAAAATGTTATTAAATATTTCATACCATTACCTCTTTCACAATAATCGCTACAAATAAAGCTAAATGTATAAGTGTTAAATATGTATCAAAAAATCTCCATTTATTAATTCTGAAATTCGTTCTTTTTTCACTTATATTATATAATCTTACTTCCATAACGTCCGCTAATTGATTGGCACGTTTCAAAGTCAGAGCAAACATTGGAAAGAGCATTGCTTTAATAGCCATAAACTTTCCAGCAAAATTTGAGTTATCGTAGTCTATTCCTCTACTTGCTTGTGACTTTAGGATTTTATTACCTTGGTCAATTACAGTTGGTATAAACTTTAAAGCTAAGCTTATTGATAAAGCTATTCTGTTCACTTTTACACCAATTAGTTTTAAAGGTGATAAAAATTGTTCTAATCCATAAGTTATTTCATTAGGCGGAGTTGTAAGCGTAAGAATTGTTGTATATAAAACTATTAGTACTAATCTTAACATCATAATTATAGTGATTTCTAAAGTTGCGTGCGATAAGTAATTAATTATGACTATAAATATTAATAAAAATTTTAAACTTTTTATTGCTTTAAAATATATTTTGACTGGAATATGTGACATAAGCATCATTATTAATACTAAGGCACACATAAATAAATTCAATTCAATTGAGTTACAAATAAACAACATAGAAATAAATAACAAAGTACAAATTATTTTAGATAAAGGGTGCATAAAATGTATTTTTGATCTAATAGGGTAATATTTACCAATCATAATATTATTTAACATAACGATATATATCCTTTATTAAATCCATAATATCATCACGATAACCTATTTTGATTCCCTTTTTTGAAAGTACCCTATTAGAAAAATCCATTATCTTTGGACATTTTATTCCATAATTATCTAAAACTTCAGGCTGACTAAATACTTCATATTTAGTTCCTTCTAAAACTATTTCTCCTTTATCTAAAACAAAGATATGATCACTTATTTTATGCAACATATCAACATCATGACTTATTACTATTATCGTTTTATTATATTTATTTTTTAACATTTTGATTAATTTAATTAAATTATTTTTACTACTACCATCTAAACCAATCGTTGGTTCATCTAATATAACTACTTTAGGATTAAAAGCAAGTATAGAAGCAATAGCTACTTTTCTTTGTTCTCCACTACTTAAACTAAATGGATTACGTTCTAAATAACTATCATCTAATTCCACCATTTTTAAAGCATCACTACATCTTTTATCAATGTTTTTAGTTTTATATTTAAAATATTTCATTCCAAATATTATTTCTTTCTTAACGGTATTGTTAAAAAATTGTTCTTCCGGAAATTGAAATATTAATCCTACATCAAACCTTAATTTATTAATATTTTTGATTTTTTTACCACTCTGATTTATAAATCTATTGATGCGTACCTTACCATAAGTTGGTACTAATAAAGCATTGATTAATTGTACTAAAGTACTTTTACCACTACCACTACCACCAAGAATACCATTTATTTTATCTTTTTTAAAATTTATATTAATGTTTTTTAGTGCTTGTTTACTTAATGGAGTATGATTATTATATATATAACTGACATTTTCAAACTTTATTTCCATAATATATCCACCATCTCATCCATATCTAAAATAATTTTATCAACTAAATCATAATACCTTAATTTAATTGATAAGGAGGCCATAAATGGTAAATCAATTCCTATATTGTTGAAAACTTTTTCTTCTTCTAAGACAAGTTCTTTTGGACCTTTTAATAATACTCTACCCTGGTCAATAACAACAATATCATCACCATATAAACTATCTTCTAAATCATGTGTAACATTAATAATGGTAAGGCTTTCCGTTTTATGTAATTCTTGTAAAATCTTATATGTTTTTTCCTTTATTTCACGATCAACCATAGTTAAAGCTTCATCCAATATTAATATTTTAGGCTCAATTACTAGTGCCGAAGCAAGAGCAACCAATTGTTTTTCTCCACCACTTAAACTATGAGGTTCTCTTTCTAAGAGATCATAAATTCCTAAATATCTCGTAAACTTTTCTATTCTTTTTCTTATTTCAGTTTTATTATATTTCATATTTTCTAAAGAAAAAGCTATATCGTCCATTACTGTTTCAGCAACAAATTGATTATCAGGATTTTCAAATACTACTCCTATTTTTCTACGAATGGTTTTTAAATTATCATCACATAAAAGTGATTGATCTATATTAACATAAGAATTAACTCTTAATAAACCTAATATAATTTTTATTAGTGTACTTTTACCACTGCCATTAGGGCCTACAATAGTAGTAAAACTACCCCTTTTAATTTCTAAATCAAACCTACTAAAAATTAATTTATTATCGTATTTAAAATTTAAATCTTTTATTATAATAATATCATCCATAAAATCACCACCATATTTATATATTATATTACATTATCCCTTTGAATACAAGAAAAAGCTACTATCAGTAGCTTTTCATTTTTCTTTCTTCTTTTGAATATTATATGCAACTTTAAGTTTAACTTTTCTAGGAATAAAATTACCAAAATAATAAACTAACTTTGTTGATAATCCAGGAACTATAATTAATTTTCTTTTAAACATCTTATTAATCGCATAATTCGCAACATCATAACTATTCAAAGCCTTAACACCAAATTGTACACCCGCTACATCATTAAATCCAGTATCAACTGGACCAGGACATAATGCTCCTATATAGACATTACTCTCTTCCCTTCGAAGTTCTTCATAAATAGCTTCCGTTAATCTAAGAACATAGGCCTTTGTTGCATAATATGTAGCCATTAATGGTCCTGCTTGAAAAGCAGCAAGTGACGCAACATTCAAAATATAACCCTTATTTTTTTCTTTAAAATCCTGTAAAAAGACTTTAGTAAGACTGTGTACTGCTTTTATATTTAGATCAATCATATCTAATTCTTTATTCATATTAGTCTCACTGAAGTTACCAAAAGTCCCAAAACCAGCATTGTTAATTACAATATCAATGTCTTGCTTTTTTACTTTATTATATAATTTCATACAGTTAAATGTACTTGAAATATCCATAGTAATTATTTCTACTTCTGTATTTAATTCAGATTTTAACTGTTCTAACAATTCCTTACGTCTCGCAACTAAGATTAAATCATAACCTCTAGCGCTCAAAATTTTAGCCATATCTTTACCTATACCAGAAGATGCTCCTGTAATTAAAGCCTTCATAACATCACCTTACCTCTATTAATAATTATATAGCATATATCTAAATAAAACAACAAAAAGCAAGTACATAAATACTTGCTTTAATTTTATTCAATTACTTTTGCATAAATGTTATAAAGTTCACTTATAATTTGATCAAAATCTTCTTCAGTCATTTCATCAAATTTAATTATATCTGCTAAAGTTTCATCAATATTTACTTTTTTCTTTAAGAGATTATCAGAGTTAATATTAATAGTTAATAATTTTTCATTATTTTCAGTTAATTCAAGTAATCCACTTATGATTATTTCATATTCTTCTTTATTTTTTCTTTCTTTAAATTCATAAGTAATATTAACTTCAGCATTTTGATCATCCATTTTAGTGTTTTGACTATAAACAATTTTTTCTTTAGTTAATTCTAATGTCATAATTGTTTCGTTATTAGTGTCTTTCATTTCTATATTAGTTTTTTCTTTATTCGTATCAATTAAAAGCTTATATGTGACAATGTTGTCACCATAATATTTATAATTATTAGAAATAATCAATTCCTTTTTTTTACCTAAAATATAAGTTGCACTAAAATCTTCATATTCTGATTTTGATTCTATTTCATATTGATATTGTTTTCCTGTTATTTTATTCATATAAGTAGAAAAATATAAAACTGGACCATCTTCTGTATTTCCTACAACTTCTAATTCCTCATCAAAAAATTCAGGAATATATTTTGTTATTATTTTTTTAGTTTCTTTATTTTCTTTTAAACTTTTAATAATATTTATTGTTATTTCTGATACATTCTTTTCATCTAAAACTAAGGTACTCTTTAAGACTTCTTTAGATTCTGTACCAAGATTAATATTTGTATTTTCTTTAATAAAGTATTCTTCTTTAAGATTTTCCTTCAAACTTTTTACTACAACATTATAAATTTGATTTATTTCTTCTTTTATAAGGCTATAATCAATAGTTTCAGTTACTTCAAATTCTGTATCTTCAAGTTGAATATATTTATCATAAAGATTACCTAAAAATACATAATTACTTTTATTTTGATTATAAAATTTTAATATTAAATAACTCTTCATTATCTATTGTTGGATTAAATGCATATAATAATTTCTTATTTTGTGCATCCATTTTTATTGCATAATTAAAATTTATTTTGTTGATTGCATCTATTACTTCTTTAAAAATAGCATACTCTTCTAAGTTATCTTGATTATATGTAACATTTATATCCATTTTTCCATCAATACTATAATTATTTCCATAATCAGTTGGTAAAAAAGAAAGTGGTTTTACTATGTCTGACATTTCTGTTTTTAAATTATTAAGTGATAGTAAAAAGGCATTATTTGAATTCTTATTTATTGAGAATATAATAAATCTTCCAGTTATTCCTAATATTAATATAAAAGCCATTACTACTATTAAAATTAATTGCTTTTTATCCCTTTTACGTGGTATTTCAATTGTTTGAGTATTTTCATTTAGATTGTTTATGTTATTATTATTCTGTTGCATTAAATCGTTATTCTCATTCATTAGACAAACTCCCTATCCTATTATAAAATGATTATAACATATTCATAATTATAACTCATAGTTTTATTTAAATATATTGTGTAAAGTGTACAATTAAACTTTTATAATTATATTAACTATATTTTTTAATACTTACTTTTAAATAATCAGAAGATAAACTAAAATAAGCATAAAAGTTACTATTTAACATTTTAATTACTTTTTTTCTTAAATTATATGTATTATTATGTACTAAGGTTCCTAAATGTGAATTTAATCTTGCTTGTACTTTTGTTTTTTCTCCTTTTGTTAATTTTCCCTTTAACAAGTCATTATTTATTTCTTTCACACTTAAATAAAAACTGTTCTTGATTCTAGGAGTTATATAAGAGCGCCAATGCTTTATATATGACCCTAAAAATTCTACACCATGAGTAGAGTCTTGAAAATAAATCTTCTTAGGATGAAGTTCTAAATCTAACTTTTCCTTTAGATATTCTTTTATTAATGGTATAGCATTAACCAATTTGACTTTATCTTTCGAAACTAATACAAAATCATCGACATAACGTCCATAATATTTAATTTTTAATTTACTCTTAATAAAATGATCAAACTCATTTAAATAAAAATTAGCAAATACTTGACTAGTATAATTACCTATAGGTAAACCACAATTTTCTTTAGAATGAAAAAGACTTTTCGACTTTGGCAAGTTTCCCCACTTATCTTTAGGTGATTTTATAACACAGCCTTTTATAACTTCATTTAAAATAACTTTTTTAAATAATGTTGTTAAAACTTCTTTGTCTGGATAAAAGTACTTTCTTTCTAAAAAACTCTCTAATTTTTTTATTAAAATTAATCTATTAATACTCATAAAGTATCCTTTAATGTCTAGTTTTAAAACATAACACTCTTCTTGATAATTATTGCTACATTTTCTAATAAATTTGCTTACTCTATTTATACCAAAATGTGTACCTCTTCCTACTCTACAACTATAACTGTCATATATAAATTCCTTCTCAAGTAATGATTCTAATTTCATTACTATTAAATGATGTACAATACGATCTTCAAAGGAAGAAGCAAATATTTCCCTTTTTACTGGTTTATCAACTATAAACACTGAAAAAGGAGATACTTTATAGTCCCCCTTTTTAATGTTTTCCCATAATTTTATTAAATGTATTTCATAATCTAGATCATATTCAAGACAGTCCTTTTTATTTCGTTTATTCTTTCGACATTTATAATAAGCTTGAAAAACATCTTCTAATTTTATATCATTTTCTTCTTCTAATAAAACTAAATCATTCATTTAAACTTGTATGATATATATAGTCAGTTACAAGAGAGATTTTGTATTAATTTCTGACT
>CAYPGI010000040.1:0-8126 GCA_964410275.1 uncultured Muribaculaceae bacterium
CGAAGAACTATGATACACAAAAGTAAAAAAGATAACTAATCGTCTTTAGGCGATTGATAGTTGCTTGGTCTAGTGGCCAAGCAACTTGCCTTTTTTGTATTTCTGATTATTTTCATAGATCGAATATTGATATTATATTTTTTTTGAATTCTTTTATATATTTTTTCATCTAGTGTTTGTTGTATATTGGTTAAACCTAATAAATACTCAAATGATGTGTGATAAAAGAACACTAATTTTTCAAGAGTTTCTATATTCAATGAAACAACATTATTTTCTATATCACGATAACTAGATCTTGATATGATTAAATAGTTAGCTAGTTGATTTTGATTTAAATCATTATCTTGTCTTAAACCTTTAATACGATTATTCATATCAGTGCCCCTTCCGACTATAATAAAAAATTATATAGGAAAAAAGTAATGAGTAATCGCTTTGGCGATAATCTCGCCAAAAGAAACATTTTAACAATAAGTTTGTTAAAATAAAGGTGGTGATGTTATGAGTTTTAATTTATATAAAAAAGATAAGGTTGATAACTTTGATTTGATGTTAATTTATAAAGTAGGAATTTTTTATGAAGTATATAACGAGGATGCTTATATATTGCATTATTTAACAAGATATAATATTAGAAAATATCAAAAATATCACCGATTAGGGTTTCCGATTCAAAAATTAAATGCAATTAAACGACTATTGGAAAATAATAATATTGGGTATAAAATTGAAGATATATCATCTATTAAAAAAGTAATTATAAACAGTCAATATTTTAATGTATTGACTAAGAGTATTGATATGGTTGATAAAGAAATGTTAATTAATATGATAACAAATAAATTAGAGTTTATTGATGAAGAAAATTTAAAACTAATATATTTTGAAATGGGTATCAATTAATATTGATATAGGTATTAAGTTAAAAGTGATAACGCGAACTTTGTGAACTCGTCTAACCCTTGGTCTATCCGTGGGGGCAACTATAACAACACTACGAACGCGGGGGCATTCAACTTCAACAACAACACTGGTGGTGCGAACAGCAACAACTCGTTTCGCGTTGTCCAGAGTTCTATATTATTTATTCCTAATATATTGTTTAAGGACAATATCGGGTTTATTTAGAACAAACTTAATCCCTTATCTATGATTTAGATAAAAAATATGAATGGTAATATCTAGTGAGTAAGAATTACTGAAAATTAGGTATTATTTTTTGGAGGATTTATGATAAATGATTTAATAATTTATAAAAAGATAGTTGATTTGCAATATTATTTGTATGTGCTTTATGTTAAGTATCCGAAGTCAGAGAAGTTGGGAATTGTTATTGATATAAAGAAGTCTATTGATATAATTAAAAGGCATATTATTAAGGCTTATAAAAATAAGAATAAGAGATTATTATTTTTATATTCTATTGACGAAGAACTAATATTGTTAATAGATTATATGCGTGTAAGTTATAAATTAAAGTATATTAGTAATAAAAATTATGTATCTTTTAATAAAAAAGTCACCATTATTTATAACTTATTAGGGGGGTGGATAAAAACGTGTCAAGAACAATAAAAAGTGTTTTTTATAGTAAACTAACCTTTTTTAATTTGCTAGAAGCGCATAAAAGAGCCTGTTTAAATAAAGGAAATAAAGGTGAAATATTAAAATTTAATTTACACTTAGAAAAGCATCTTATTAATTTAATGGAAGAGATTAGGACAGATACTTATAGAGTAAGTAATTATAGTGAATTTAAAGTAAAAGAACCTAAGGAAAGAACTATTCGTAAATTGCCGTATAAAGATAGAATAGTACACCAATGGTATATTGGTGAATTTATAAAACCGTATATTGTAAAACGTTTTATATCAGATAGTTATGCTTGCATTGAAGGAAAAGGTACACACAAAGGAGTTTATAAATTACAGAAGTATATGTGAATAATGAAAAGAAAATATGGAAGTTATTATGTAATAAAGTTTGATATCAAAAGTTTTTTTGAAAGTATAGATAAAGATATATTGTTCAATATATTAAAAAGGTATATAAGTGACAAAAAGTTATTATCTATGACATATAAATTAGTATATGAGAATAACAATAAAAAAGGGATTCCAATTGGTAATTATACATCCCAGTATTTTGCAAATATATATTTAAATGAACTTGATTATTATGTGAAACATGATTTGAAAATAAAATATTATATAAGATATATGGATGATTTTGTAATGTTAGTTGAAAGTAAGGACATTGCTTTCAAATATTTTGATATGGTGAATAATTTTATAAATAGTGAACTAAACATGAAGCTTAATAAAAAGAGTGGATATTTTCCAAATAAGTTAGGAATCGATTTTTTAGGTTATAAGGTCTATGAAACACATATCTTATTGAGAAAAAGAAGTAAAATTAAGATTAAAAAGAAAATAAAACTATATAAAAAAGGATATATAAGTGAGAGTAATATGAAAAGAATATTAAATAGTTGGTATGGTCATATCAAACATAGCAATAGTTATAATTTAAGATGTAAGGTTGAAAACAAGTTAAACTAATAGAAACAAAATGAAACCTATCTTTTTGTAGGAAAAAATGCTATACCTATAGCAGGAGGGAATATAGGTACGGAAGTGCTTTGTCAGAAACAAGTGGCTGATATTGTGATAATGCCACTTTTGTGAGTATTTCCTCTTCTTGGTAGTCAATGGTGGCTACTACGACAGAATAGATGCTGGGGCTTTCTTCTTCAACTACAGCAATGGTATGAGCAGTCTATGCTCTTTTCGTGTCGTACAACTGAAATCATAAAAAACATAGTACAATATTAAAAAAACATTAAAATCATTTGATTTTAATGTTTTTAGTTTGTATATCTTAAACTAGCATTTGATATATTAAATACTATTCCTATCATAATCATATAGCTTAGTAGAGAAGATCCACCATAACTAATAAATGGTAGTGTTATACCTGTTATTGGCATTAATCCAAAAGTCATACCGATATTTTGGAGTTGTTGATAGATAAGCATACCAACAATACCTCCCATTATGTATTTATTGATGTTATTGTTACTTCTAATCGCTGTAATTATTAATCTGATATCAAAGTAAGCTAATAGAATAATCAATAGGACAGAGCCTACAAAGCCAAAATTACTGGCATATACTGCGAAGATAAAGTCTGTTTGCGCTTCGGGAAAATAAATAGGAGTATTACCTAATCCATGACCTGTTAAACCAGCTGAACCAATCGCGGATAATCCATTCTCTAATTGGAAACCACTCTTACTAGTCCAATCTAGAAGTCGATCAATTCGAAGGAAAAAGTCTGTTCCAAATAATTTAATAAATAAATCAGTATTATAAAAGTAAATAATTAAGATTATTCCAACTGAAAGAACAATGACTCCAAATAACAATATAAACCATCTGTATCTAACACCTGATAGAAATAACATTACTACAGTAATTAATAGATAAATAATTACTACTCCAGTATCAGGTTGTAAGAAGGTTAGAATACTAGGAATAAGTACTACTAAACATACTTTTAGTAAGAAGAAAAATTCTTCTCTTATAGTTGGAGTATTGTATTCTTCATTAAACTTATGAATCATACTACCTAATACTATTATTAAAATAATTTTCATAAATTCACTTGGTTGAATTGTTCCGACACCTGGAATACTAAACCAACATTTAGCATTATTAATAGGATCTCCAAATATTAGTAGTGCTAGTAATAAAAAGACTCCTATAATATATAATATCCAAGCATTTTTATATATAAATTCGTTTCCTAGAAACATTATAAAGTAAGCTATACCAAATCCCAATGCATACCAAATAATTTGTTTGATATATAAATTATCTAAATAACTTGGCAATATGGTTGTTGCACTATTTAAGGTAATAAATGAAATAATAGCCATTATAAGTAATGGTATTATTATTGATTTTTCTACTTTATATTTAGAGATGTTTTTCATTTTATCACCTAATATTATATTACACCAAATAAAATGATTATACAATTATATAGTAAAAAAGTTTTAAAACCACCACCATTTTTTTTTAAAAGTACTCGCAATTATGAATGACTATGTTATAATATGTTTAAAAGTTGGTAATATAATGACCAACAAAACAATTACTACTACATTAAATATAAATAATGAGCAAGTAGTATGTATAATGCTTTGTGCTTCATTAACTGATTTTACTAAATTTAAAAATAGAATCAATGGATAATTAAATATTTATATATAACTAAAATAGATAAAGTAGAAAATTGTATAAATAGGAGGGATGAAGGAAAAAAATGGTATAATAGAATGGACTTTTATAACTAAGGTACATTTGTAATCTAGGAACTTGAGGATATTGGCTTAAGTTGTCAAATAAGAATTTTAAATAGTGGAAAATTATGGAGTGAAGGAGTAAAAGATGGATAATTATATAAAACTTTTAGAAAAGATTGAAGAATATAAGAAAACTAAATTTTGGACTTATATAGATGGAGATGACATTTTTAAAATAAAAGGATACAAGAATAATATTTATGTATCTATTATGGGAAATGCTAAAATTGATTATGGAATAGCTATTTATAATGGCGAAGAGGAACTTTTCACCCAACTTGATACAACCTTTGGAGAATATAGAGAATTTCCTGACATATTTAATCGCGTAGAAATGTATAAAATACAATTATTTGATGTAGGACATCTGTTAAATAACCATGATAAAAAGAAACTAACAAAAAACAAAATAAAATCTAAAGACCATGCTTTCAAATTGGAATCTGGATATTTGCCTAGAGTAGTTGACGAAGATGAATGCCAATTTATCATGGATGTTTTAGATGATATTATTTTAATTGCTGGATATATATATGATGTGAAATTGAAAATGATTGAACAAGAATATATAGAGAAAATGTATGCTTTTGATATTAAGGATGGTGTAGTTAAACATTCCAAGATAAACTATCCAACTAAACAAAATAAAAAGATCAAAATCGAAAAAATAAATAGTTCAATAATTAATAAATTGTTGATGACAAGGCAACAAGGAATTTATCATATTGGTTTATTTTATTCTCCTGTTTACTTAACAGAAGAAAGTAACTATTTCCCTTTAATGCTCTTTATAGTAGAAGAACATTCTGGGCTTATATTAGGTTTAACATTAATAAAAAGGGAAGAAATATCTACTGTTGCTAATAAAATAGGTGAAATTTTTGCTAAGAATCATTTAGTTCCGGAAAATATTTGCTTTTCAGACAGTTCACTTGTATATTTATGTGAAGAATTGTTAGTTGAATTGAAAGTTAGATATATTATTGATAATACTGATGAATTACTATTTGATATATGGGAAGGTATATGTAAAACTTTAAGGTAGAAAATTGTATGTTAAGCGATAAAAAAGTTTTCAAAAGATAAAAATTATAGTATAATGGTAGTGGTGATAGAATGGAATATATACAGTATATTATTATTGTTGCAATATTACTAGTAATTGCGTTAGCTATTACGAAATCAAAAAGAAAAGATTTTAAAATTGAAGTTAATAAGTTAATTGATTGTTTAGGTGGAAGACAAAATATTATTACCTATGAAGTAAATAAATCAAGGTTTATGGTTACACTTCATGATATTTCAATAGTAAACAAAGAAGCTATTCAAAAAATGGGTGCTCAAGGTATGGTTGAAATTGATAATCAATTAAAAATAATTTTAGGTAATAATGCAAGAAAACTTAAAAAGCAAATAGATGATTTAAAGTGATAAAAAATGTCACTTTTTTTCATCTTTCGACATAAAGTGACACTATGCTAGTTTTATAATATAGTTGAGGTGAAAAAATGAATTTATCGGAAACTATATTACTTACAATTATTCTTATTTTCTTTCCTTTAGCCATATATTTGTTTTATACTGCGCATAACCGCAATGTCAGTAAAGAAGAAAACAATATGTTTTTTGGATTAGCCTTATTTACCTCGTTATATTTGATTACAAAATTTGGAGTTGAAGTGTTTTCTGAAATACCAGTTCTTTCAATTGATATTCCTATTTTTATAGCATATTGTCGCAATAGAAAATCAGAGGGTATTCTTTTATCGATATTTGTAATAATATTTTATCATTACTGTTTAAATCTAGATATTCTTACATTGTGTCTTGAATATTTACTCTTTTACATTATCTTTTTAGGTAAAAATAAATATCGTGTAAATGATTATTTATTTATTATGATTGCAATGACTATTAAGGGGATATTCTTTTATATTGCTATATATATAAATGAAACTTATAATGTTTTATTTATTGATCAATTACAATTATTTATTTTCTATATTTCTTCGGTAATATCAACTCTTATAATAATTTTTTGTTTAAAAATTGGTGATGATATATTAAAATATCATATGAATATAAAAGAATTAGAACAAGAGAAGCAAATAAGGTCTTCATTATTCAAAATAACTCATGAAATAAAAAATCCTCTAGCAGTCTGCAAAGGATATCTTGATATGTTTGATGTTGATAATATTGAACATAGTAAAAAATATATACCGATTATAAAAAAGGAAATTAATTTTACTTTAATATTACTGCAGGACTTCTTATCAATGACAAAAATAAGTGTTGAAAAAGAAATTTTAGATATTAATTTATTATTAACAGAAGTAGTAAATAGTTTTAAATCATTATTAAACGAAAAAAGCATTGATTTTATACATAAAATAAGCGACGATGAAGTATTTGTTTTAGGTGATTATAATCGTTTAAATCAAGTAATTATCAATATTGTGAAAAATAGTATCGAAGCTATCGATGAAAAAAGACAAGGACGAATCAAAATATATACACGTTTAAATAAAAGTGATATTATGATTTATATTGAAGATAATGGTATTGGTATAAGTAAAGAAAATATAAAAAAAATTATGGATCCGTTTTTTACTACCAAAAGTAATGGAACAGGATTGGGGTTATCCTTATCAAGCGAAATAATTAAAGCTCATAAAGGAGGGATTTATTTTACTTCTGAATTAAACAAAGGGACTAAAGTTACTATTTGTTTACCAATAAAAAAGACTATTTAATATAGTCAATTTGCTTCACTAAATAACTTTTTTTGATAGTTATGTTTTGCGTTATCTAATGTTTTTAATTGTTTTGATGTAATTAGAAAGAAGACATGGATAGTATCATTTCCTTCTGCTCCTGTGTCATCCCAAGTTAAATCTAAGTGATACCAATTATTATCAATATAAACTAAATTCCAAATATGATCATCAGTTGATATTTTTATATTTGGGACATTAATCTTGCTTAGAAAGATTGACATAGTATCAGTATAACCGCCACAAATGGCGGTTTTATTTAGCAATAATCCAGTCGCTTTGTGTGACATATTAGTAGGGTCATCAATATTATCTCTAATTTGATTAGCTCTAACAGTATCATAAGTAGTATATTTTATAATATAATCGTGAAAGGCTTTAATTTTTTCTCTATCGGTCATATTATTTTTAATAATTAAATTTGATATTTGATTAATAGCATCATTAATATATATTATTTCTTCTTCAGTATACAGTTTTTCTATTCTAACTATAATTCTTCCTAAATCGTTATAACTTATATGTAAGTTATTATAACTGTTAAAAGGATGAACATAATTGTTTAAAACTGAAGCTATATCTATATCATCAATTACATTTTCAACATCAGTAATACAATTATTATAATTGGTTGGACAATAAAAAATAAATTCATTAATACCCGAGTCGATAACAGTATAGATAATATTTAAAATATCTTGTTTATCTTCTGGGATAAAGTCATTCGTAACTTTTACTAAACTGAAGTTACCGTTAGTAGTATATTCGTTTGGGTTGCTTATTTTTAAATTTCGATTATTTACATATTCTGTATATATGTAATTTGAGATGTCTCTTCGATAAATATATATTCCGGTTAATATCAAAACTATTAGTAACCAGGCTGCTAGCTTTTTCATAAATCACCTTCTAGATAATTATATCATAATATAAAAAAATGAAGTAGTTATTACTCCATATTATTTACTTTTTTAGTT
>CAYPGI010000041.1:0-8098 GCA_964410275.1 uncultured Muribaculaceae bacterium
TCTAAATTAGTAAAAACTGCTTCCAAGGCGCCCCCTGAAGGAGCCGAGAGGCTCCGTTTTTTGTTGTGTTTTAATTTCTTATAATTATAAAAGATTATGAGAAAGTAGAATATTGGTACAAACATTGATTTTTATCAAATTGTTTGTTATTATAAATATAATTAACTAAGCAATAAATAATCGTTGCCATCTAAAGCAATTTATTTTATTGCGTTTATTAGTGGCAAAAATAATTACTTTTGTCACTTTTTAATAAAATTATATAGGAAAGGAGTCTTTTGATAAAAATATGAAGGAAGAAAATATAAAAAAATGTTAACTATTTTAACTGATGTAATTAAAAATAATAAATGTAAAGAAGATAATTTGAAAATTAACAATTTATATAATGCACTTCTAAATTTAAATTCTAGAATCATAAGCATTGGGGAATTGGATAATATTAAAAAAGATGTTATTGACTTGGAAGTTAAATATGATGAATTAAATGAATTATCTTATTATTTTGATCCTGTATATATATCACTCAAAAAAAATATTCATAATATGGAAGTCCAAAAAATAAGAGAAGAAAATATAAAAAAGAGAGAAGGTAATTAATGCGTGTGTATAAGCAATAAAAAATGGTGATTATGATATTGCTTATAGCAGATATAAAAGTAGCATATTAGCATTTGAAGAAACATTTGTGAGAAAAGAACTTCAAAAAAAGTTAGTAAATTTACTAAAACGAGTAAATAATCCGATTCGTGCTTAATTAGACTAAAACAAAGATAGCCCCTAAAAATAGTAATAGGGAAAGCAGTAAAATAATGTTTATTTTTATAAATATCTCCCATAATAATATTGGAGAGTGAAACATGGAAGAAAATAAAAATGCATTAGATGAATTGAATAAGGGTTGTACTATGGGTATTGAAGCTATTAATATGTTACTTGATAAAGTAGATAGTGAAGACTTTAAAAAGTTATTATTAAAGCAATCAAAAGAGTACGATAAAATAGAAGATAAGATTAATGATATCTATGATGAATATAGTGACAAAGAACCCCACGAAATAAGTGTTTTTGAAAAGGCTATGGCCGATTATATGACTAATATGAAAACAATGATGGATCATACCGATTCTAAAATCGCAGAAGTTATATTACAAGGAACAAATATGGGTATCATAGAAGGTAAAAGAATACTTAATAATAAAAAAATAGATAAAGAAGTAGAAAAAATAGTTGAAGATTTTATTGATAATCAAGAAAAGATAGTAGAAGAGTTAAAAAAATATTTATAAAAGCATAAAACGGATTAAGAGTTTTCTCTTAATTTCTTTTTTTTTATAAAAGTGCTATAATTAAAATAGGTAGGTGTTTTATGAATGATGTTGTAAGAGAAAAAAGAAAGAAAATTGCTTTTACTACCATTATAGTTATGGCATCCATAGTGATATTAGGCACTATATTTGGTATTGTTGATTACTTTAGGTCAGTAAGTGGTAAAAAGCCAATCTTTATTTATCGGGTAGTTAATGTTTCAAATATTGATATAAATAAAAACGGAGTGGAATACTATGGTATAGGCTATAAAGTTTCAATATGTGATAGTGAAACTAAAGATTATATTTTTCAACTAGGACATAAGAAAAAAACATCTTGCTTTACAAGCTTAAATTGTAGTGAAACATATGGCACTAAAAACGATAAACATTCTTATGAATTTTCATTCTTCCATGATAAATTATATCAAATAAAAGCAACTTATTTAGTACCAACTAGGATGATTGAAAATGAAAAAACTTTTGCAAAAGAATATTTAAATTTTAATGATGTAATAGGTGTTAGTTCATCAGTTAAAAAAATAAATAAGAATACATATGAATTAAAACAAACATGTGATTTATCTAAAATGTCAAATAGTGATATTGAAAAGGTATGCCTAATAGATTATTTTGATAAGAGTGAAATAGTTGAATTAACTAGAAAAAGAATTAGAGATAATTATCATAAAGATACATGCAAATAAAAAATGTTAGTAATTTTAACATTTTATCTAAGGAGCCGAGGGGCTCCATTTTTGTTATTATGGATAAAAATATTTAAATATTAACATCATCTCTAATTGAATGATAAACTAAACCAAACTTATTTTTTTTAGTTTCTATATAGTAACATACGTTTATAATAATGCTACCTAAGAAAGTAACTAATAGATCTAACATTGTATCATCCACACATGTCTCTATCCAACGTTGATGATTTGTATGAAAAAGTTTATCAAGAGTGAATTCTATAAATTCCCAACCATTCCCGGCCAATAAAGCAAATCCACTAATAAAAAGAATATTGAAAAATATCTTTTCTTTTAGATTTTTACTATTGTGTTTAATAATTAAGACAGCTACTATAGATATTATAAATCCAAAATAAAAATGAACGATTTTATCGAACCAAAGGGTATTTTTCATTAAAAGCATTATTTCTCCAATTAGTAAAGAAATTATGATATAAATGTAGTAAAAAAATTTAAATAATTCACTTAAATTTATCTTTATTATTTTCTTAAATAAAAAGGGAATTAATAAAGATAAAAATAGTAATCCATTATCTAATAATTTTACAAATTCACCATTAATAATATTATTACCTATATAAAAAATATTAATGATAATTAGACTGATTAAGATTAAGGTATTTATAATTTTAAATGTTTTCATAATAATCATTTTTATTATGAGAGATATTTACTTTTAAATACTAATAATAGTTTAAAATAAGAAACTAAACCAACAGTTTCTTTCTTTTTTGCAATAATGTGGTAGAATTAAAATAGAAGGAGTAAGTAATATGGATAATAAAAAGATAGGATTATTTATTGCTGCTTTACGAAAAGATAAAAATATGACCCAAAAAGATTTGGCTGATAAGTTATATGTAAGTGATAAAGCAGTATCTAAATGGGAACGCGGTTTATCGATGCCTGATATTGGTTTAATTGAAAAACTTGCGGACTTTCTAGATGTTAATGTTAGTGAAATATTAAAAGGTGAAAAAATAGAAGATATGACAAAAAAAGATTCTGATGAAATAGTAAAGGAAAGCATACCATTTTTTCAAAGGGATTATTTCAATAAGAAAATCATTAAAATAACTTTAGGTGTAATTATAACTTTACTGTTAGGATATTTCATAATATTATCTATTGGTGAAGCAACTTATGGATCATTAAGTTGGAAGTTATTTGATGGACATTATTCCATTGACTTACCAAGTTTTAGTGCAAAAAAGGATAGAAAAAAAGCAGAACGATTTTTAGAAGCCTTACAGAACTATGACTATAATACTATTAAAAAAATATTAAAACCAAATGATATTTCAATGAATACACAAGTTATTATGAAAGAACAAGTTTCAATGGATGATTATATAGCTAATCTAGAAAAATTAAAACAGCAGGGCTTTCTAATAACAGGCTATAAGTTTAGATACTCATATTTTCAAGATCCTGGTTATATATGTGAATTCGATATCAAGTTTGTTATAGATAACTTTGAACGTACTATAACTGCGCAGATACAAAGTTATGGTAAAGGAGTATTAGTAGATGGCTCAAGTATAGGGGCAGATATCGGGAAGATATTTAAATATTAATTGTAAAGAGGTGTATGATGAAACTAAAGTTTAAAAAAATAATTAGAAATATTATTATTGCTTTTATTTCTCTATTAGTGTTAGGATTTATATTCGCTAATATTGATTACAGTAGAACTAAGAAGGGCAAACCTCCTATCTTGGCGATTCATATAGGTAATAATAAATATACTAATGCTGATATGTATTATGGTTTAGGTTATTCAGTCATAAAGTGTCCTGAATATGAAAACAATGAGACAAAGTATCAATTACGATTTTTAGATAATGCTCATGCTTGTGTTTTATCTTTTGATGTCGAAATAGATTACAATGTAATAAAAACATATGAAAAAAAAGAATGTAATAAAAAAACTGAATTGTATTTTACTGAAAACGAAAGAAATATATATTTATATTGTTTAGATAAAGTAGAGGTAATCAAAAATGAAGAAGTATTGGAATTAGAGAATTATCTAAAAAACAATAATAAAACAATTGATGAATTTGTAAATTTATTTTCAGAATTAGATTCGTTTTGGGATGGTGGATCTAAGATATATCGTGAAATAAAAAGTGATGGTTGGTATGGTAATAATTATAAAGTGGTAGATAATAATATTTCTATTTTAAAATGTAATACATTAAGTGGTAATAAGAATGTATATATTGGAAATAAGAAAATGTCATATGAGGAAGGATTTTGTTCTTAATAAATGCTTATTCTTTATAATATAATAGGAAATAGGAACTTGAGGCACACAAAACCCTAAAAATGTGGTATAATTAATACATCGATGAGTAGCTATTCTAAGGCGTAAGTCCAATTGAATAGTTATTTTTTTTTAGAAAGGGTGATATGAAGTGTTTAAAGTTGGAGATTATATGGTTTATAAAAAGGACGTTTGTGAAGTAATAGAAATAAAGAAAAACCATTTTAATAATGATGATTACTATATTTTGGCACCTTTATTTGATAAGTCTTTAAAAATTGAAGTACCTGTTGCTAATAGAGTAGGACACTTAAGAGAATTACTTAACAAAGAAGAAATAGAAAACATAATTAGTCAGATTCCTAATATAGAAGCTTTAGCAACTGATAATCGATATATTGAAAATCAATATAAAACATTAATGAGTTCAGGAGAACATACTGACTTAATTAAAATTATTAAAACGGCTTACCTAAGAAATCAAGAAAGAATTGATAATAACAAAAAAATTGGAGATAAAGATAATAATTATTTTTGCCAAGCTGAGAAGTATTTATACCAAGAGTTTTCGATTGTACTAGGCATGAGTTATGATGAAACTAAAGAATATGTTGTTAACGAAGTGAGTAAATATATGATTAAGAAGACAAAAAAAAATAATGAATAAAACTTCTTTTGATAACATAATTAAAGATTTAGATTGTGTCATTTTAAAAAAATTAAATACTAACAACATTTATACAGTAAGAGATCTATGGAATTTAAAAAGAAAAGATTTAAAAAGTTTTAATTTAAATGATAATGAAATTAAACAAGTTATTATAAAAATGCAATTACATGGTATAGACTTAAATAGAAAGATATATAAATAAATCTTATTTAACATTTTAAATAAGATTTTTATTATGATATAATATTTATATAAATAGGAGGTTATAATGAAGTATTCATATAATTATAATACCTTATTAGGTAATATAACTATTGTTACCGATAAAGAATTTTTAATTGAAATAATATTTGGTAAAGAAAATATTGATGTAGTTAAAGAAACTTCCTTAATAAAGGAAATAAAAAAACAAATTGATGAATATATAACTCGAGAAAGAAAAGTATTTGATATACCAATCAAGATGATAGGAACAGATTTTCAAATTAAAGTATGGGAAGAATTAAGGAAAATAGAATATGGAACAAGTATAAGTTATCAAGTGTTAGCAGAAAGAGTAAAAAATAAAAATTATGCTAGAGCAGTCGGCCTAGCCAATAATAAAAATCCTATTCCTATTATTGTTCCTTGTCATAGAGTAATTGGTAAAAATGGTAAACTTGTAGGTTATGCAGGAGGTATAGATATTAAAAGTAAGTTATTAGAAATAGAAAATATAGGTGATTTATGAAAAAGAAAACAATATTTGTTATTATATTAGGTATTTTAGGAGTTATTTCTATTTTAAGTTATTCATATATAAAAAATAGTAAACCTCTAAACAGCGATAAATATCTATTGATGTATCAAATGATGATCGATTCTCTTATGAGTTCATCAGGCAATTTAAGTGCGGATGCTGAGTATTTGGCACTTGACTTAGATACTTTTAAATTACTAAATTCTAATGATAAACAATTATTAATTAATTATACTAAAAAATATCACACTAATGTATTTGCATCTTCTTATGAGGAATTAAAAGAAAAAGAATTAATTGATGAAAGTGGTTTTAACCTAAAGGGGTATTTAATATCAATAAATGAATTTAAAAGGATGTTTAATACAGTGACATTAAAAATAGGAAGATATAAAGAAAGCCTTGGAGCCGTCGGTTATTGCTACAAAGCAACATATAAAAACAATAAGTGGAATATAAAAGAAAAATGCATATTTGTAAGTTAATAAAAAAGATAATCACAAGATTATCTTTTATATTTTTCTAATTAATAAAGAAGTAGGTTTATTTTTTTTGAATAAGTAGTTTGTTATTATAGCATTTAAATTCCAACTATTTAAGAACGCTTCTCTTGTTGATCTAGCACTTAGTCCACAAGCAATAAATCCCATACCTGCAAAAAATATTATTATAGCATTTAATATAACCTCTTTAATAATTGCAAAAATAACAACTCCTAAAGTGCCAATCATTAGAAGATAACAAACATATTCCATACATAATAGTAATTTATCTTCTATAGGCATTTCTTTCCAAGTTACAGTATAAATTTCTTTTGAATTCATTAAAATTCCCCCTTTTTTAATGATTAGTAGGTTATACTACACTTTTTATTTTTAAAAGTCAACTTAATGATTAAATTTTAGAATATTCTTTATATATTTCTAATGTAAAGTGTGCTATAATTATATTTAAATATGATTATTTTTAAAGCCAAAGGGGGTATTAATATGAAAGTAATAGTAGCTACAAAAAACAAAGGTAAAGTTGAAGGAGCAAAAAGAGCTTTTTCTAATTACTTTGAAGATTTAGAGGTAATAGGGATCCCGGCGTCTTCGGATGTGAGTGATGAACCAGTTAATGAAGAAATTTATACGGGAGCAAAAAACAGGGTAAAGAACTTAAAAAAACATTGTTTAGAAAATAATGTTGAAGGTGATATGTTTGTCTCTATTGAATCAGGTATTACTAATCAATTAGGTAGATGGATGATTGTTAATATTGCAGTTATTGAAGATAAAGAAAATTTTGAAAGCTATGGTATTAGTTCTGGTTTTCCTGTTCCTGAAAAGTATGTAGATGATATTATTGAAAATGAGTTAGGTACTGTAATGGATAGGATATTTAATTCTGAGGATTTAAGATCTAGTTATGGTGGGATTTCTTTATTAACTCATGATGTTATATCAAGAATTGATTTAACTGAATCAGCTTTTGTTATGGCTTTAACTAAGTATATTAATGGTAATATCTGGAGTGATATTGAAAATAATCAACAATTTAATTTAGTAAAATAAAGGCTAAGGCACTCTTTTTGGAGTGTCTTTATTTTGAGGTGATGTAATGAAAAAAGTATTTTTATATTTATATCCAATTAAAGAATATCCATCTGTTCTTACTTTTTCAAATGAATATTATGAATCTCATGGATGGGAAAAACCATTTAAAGTTTTAAATGAATGCATTCAAAAAAGATATCGAGAAAAGGGTTATGAAATTATTTTTGTAACTTATCCTGATAAAGAAATATATGGTGTAGATGTAAAAGAAAATGATATGGTTATTACTACTGATGTAACTTTTAAAGAGGCTACTGGATATGATGAGAATGGAAAAGAGAAACCGATAGAAGATGTAAAATACCCTAGTGAAGAAGATATGATGAGAAAAGTAGGGCCAGTAGATCATGTAACAATAGGTGGATATCATTTTGCAGATTGTGTTAAAAGAGTAGCTGAATATTTTTATAGTAATGGAATAGATACTTTAGTTGATTTAGAATTAACCGATCTTTTCTTTACTTTATATCGAAAAGAATCTTTTAATAGAAGCGAGTATAATACAAGTGTCTTTAAAGAACGTTTACTATCTAGTTTATCTTCATATGGTAATGAATTTGCAGAGAATCAATTAAATAAAATGTATGGTAGTCCAATATATCACTTTAATGATGATGAAGAGTTAAGGAATATTAAAAAAAGGTGAAATAACTAATTAATATTAAAAGGAATTTGAATATTAATGAGATATTATAAAGTAAAGGTAAAATTAAAAAGAAAAGGGGCAAAACTCTTATTAAGCAATAACAATATTAAA
>CAYPGI010000042.1:0-4650 GCA_964410275.1 uncultured Muribaculaceae bacterium
TAGAAAAAATAGAAGATACTGACACAAGTAAAAAGACTATGCTTCATATTCAGTTGAACATTGAAAGTTACGAAAATCGTAACATTTCTTTGGACCAATTATCCCTGCTTTTTCGGTATAGCGAAAGATGCTGCCTTAGCGATTGCTAATTATGTTGGTGGAAGTGTTGATAGTTTTGTAGATATGATGAATGAAAAAGCTGTCTTTATTGGAATGAAAAATACTATTTTTAATAATCCTAGTGGTTTAGACGAAAAAAAAGGTAATTATTCAACTACTTATGATATGGCTTTATTAACTAGTTATGCTATGAAAAATGAAACTTACCGAAAAATAACTTCTACCAAAAAACATAAGGTTAAAACTAATATGAATTATTATAGTTGGACTAATAAAAATAAATTGCTTTTTAGTTATAAATATACAACAGGTGGAAAAACAGGTTATACAGAAATTGCTAAAAGGACTTTAGTTACTACTGCTTCAAAAAATAATTTAAATTTAGTTATTGTGACATTAAATGATGGTAATGATTTTAATGATCATACTAATTTATATGAGGAAATGTTTGAAGATTACAATGGATATCGAATTTTAAAAAAAGGTACAATAAATATCGATATGGAAACTTATTATCCTAAAAACAGTTTATATATAAAGAATAGCTTTTCGTATCCTTTAAGCGAAAATGAAAAAGATACTGTAGTATTAGAATTTAAGATTCATAAAAAACGTCAATATCGTGATGGAGATGTAGTTGGTAATGTAATTATAAGAGTTGGAGATAAACAGATTTTTGAAGATGACGTATATGTTAAATTTAAAAAGAAAAAAATCAATATTTTTGATTTATTGATTAAGTGGTTGACTAATGATAAGTAAATTATGGGGAGTCTTTATTATTATAGGTATTATTTTTGGAGTGCTTAATAATCAAGTAGATAGTATTAATACTGAAATGTTAAGTAGTGCGAAAACTTCTTTAGATATGGTTATTCAAATATTTCCAGTTATGGCTTTATGGTTAGGAATTATGAATATTGCTAAAGAAGCAGGTTTATTAGCGAAATTTGCTTCCTTTTTATCACCCCTTTTAGGTAAGCTATTTCCTGAAATTCCTAAAAATCATGAATCACTTAGTTATCTTGCGTCAAATATTGTTATTAATATGTTTGGTTTAGGGTCAGCAGCTACGCCCGTAGGATTAAAAGGCATGAAACAGTTACAAGAACTCAATCCAAAAAAGGATACTGCTTCTAGAAGTATGATTACATTTTTAGTTATCAATACAAGTGGAGTTACTGTTGTGCCAACAACAATTATCTCTTTAAGAATGTTACATGGTAGTAGTGATCCAACAGAAATAGTATTAGCTTGTGTATTAGCAACTATAATATCTACTTTTTGTGCCATTTTAATCGATAAAGTTTTTGCTAGGAGGAGTAAGAAATGTTTAAAATAATATCAGATCTTATTATTCCAATTATTGTTTTAAGTGTTATTGTTTATGGGATTAAGAAAAAATTAAATATATATGATGTTTTTATTGATGGCGCTAAAGAAAGTGTCGATTTAGTTTTGATGATATTTCCTTATATATTAGGAATGATGTTTGCTATTAATTTATTCTTAAATACTAATATTCTTTTTAGTATAACTAATTTCTTAAAACCATTATTTGATTATTTGCATATGCCAGTAGAAGTGCTGCCAATGGCTGTTATGAGACCAATTTCCGGAAATTCTTCTTTAGCTATTCTAAATAATTTATTTTTAAATTATGGACCAGATAGTTTAATCGGTAGACTTGGTTCAGTTATTCAAGGATCTAATGATACAACTTTGTATGTATTGACTCTGTATTTTGGAAGTGTAGGTATTAAAAAAATAAGATATGCTTTATGGGCTGGTTTATTATCTGATTTATGTGGAATCATTATTAGTGTAATTGTTGTTAATCTTCTATTTTGATGTGTTATAATAGTGTTGGTGGTAGGATGAAGAAGGTAATAATTTTAATTTCATTTTTGATGCTTACTGGCTGTAGTAATAATTCACTCACTTGTAAGTCTAATAGTACTGATGAACAGGGGAATATCAGTGAAATAAAATATACTTTTAAATATAAAAAAGATGATTTAGATACTGTCATTAAAACAATAAAAATGAAAGTAAAAGATTCTAAAAAGACTAAATTTATTTATGAAATGTATGGTCAGACATTCAATATTTTTAAAGAACCTGGAACTGAAATGAGTGGAAGTTATAATAAAGACACTATTAAAATTCTTATAAAAATAGATGCGAACAAAATAGAGACAGTTAATGAAATTAATAGTATAGCTAAAATGAATTATATTAAAGAACAAATGAGTTTGTTTTTAGAGACTGATGGTTATAATTGCAAATAAGGTTTAAAACCTTTTTTTATATACTAGGAGAGTGCTGTTCAAAAAAACATTTACCATTAGCGAGTATCATAAAGGGGAAGTTATGAAAAAAGACAGCAATTAAATCTGTTAAATAAATTAAAGTAAATAATTAATAATCGACTTCTACTGTAATAGGATTTATTCTTATATTACAATTAGAACATTTGAAAATTTCATTATCTTTAAATGTACTTTTGTATAATTGTTGAATTGTTTCTATGGAAATTAATTTTTGATAAAAAACAAAAGGTGCATTCAAAAACTATCTTTAAAATATTAAACAAAAGTATATACAAACAAATGTACGAGTGTTATAATTAAACCATGAAAGGATAGTGATATTTATGAAGATATATAAAGCATATAAGTTTAGACTATATCCTAATAACGATCAAAAAGAATTGATTAACAAAACACTAGGCTGCGCTAGATTTATATATAATCACTATCTGTCTAAAAAGAAAAGGCTGTATGAAGAATCAAAAACAAAAGTATCATGTTACGAATGTATAAAAGATATAACTAATCTTAGTAAAGAATATCCATGGCTAAAAGAAGTAGATAGTATGTCTTTGAGATGTACCTTGTTTGATTTAGAAGATGCTTTTAATGGATTTTTTAAAGGTAAGGGATATCCTAACTTTAAGAACAAAGAAAAAAAGAACAGTTATAGAACCAATTATACAAATGACAATATAAGAATTGATTTAGCTAATAAAGTTATAAGATTACCTAAATTAAAGGATGTAGAAATAAGGGGATACCGTAACCTAAATAATATAAATGGTAGAATAATCAATGCCACTGTATCTAAAGAACCAACAGGTAAGTACTATGTATCAGTACTAGTTGAAGAGGAAAGAGATATCGAGGAAATTATACCATCAAAAATAGTCGGTCTAGATTTAGGTATCAAAGATGTTGTGACAACATCAGATGGTGAAAAATACAAGAATGAAAAAGTGATAAAAAAATATGAAAAAAGAATTATAAGACTTCAAAGACAATTAACAAAGAAGGTAAAAAAGAGTAATAACTATATCAAGTTAAGAAAGAAAATAGCAGTACTCTATAGCAAGCTAAGTAATGCAAGAAAACACATCGTTCACACCATCACAAATACAATAATAAAAGAATATGACATCATAGTAACAGAAACACTCAAAATCAAAAATATGATAAAAAATCACAGACTAGCAAAAAGTATAATGGATGTAACATGGTATGAAATAATAAGACAATTGGAATATAAAACAAAATGGACTAACAAAAACATGTATAAAATAGATAGCTACTATCCAAGTAGTAAAAAATGTAATGTGTGTGGACATATTAATGAGCGAGTAAGTGATTTGAGAATAAGAGAGTTTGAGTGTGAAGAGTGTGGCAATTATCATGATAGAGACATCAATGCAAGTATAAATATAATGATAAAGGGATTAGAAATACATATTAATAAAATAATAAATTAATTAATAAAAAAACCAAAGAAATGAGTACGGTAGCGACTATCGGAATTTAGGTCTGTGGAGGAATAGGTAACGAAGCCCGTGAAGCAGAAATACCGATCTGTGAGGATTGGATGTGAAAGTTTGTTTTCACGTTTGTTCTTGCTTTTATAAATAGAATAAAGTATAATTCTTGTAGGTGATAATATGGAAAGATTACAGAAAGTAATTGCTAATAGAGGATATTGTTCTAGAAGACATGCAGAGGAATTAATATTAAATAATAAGGTAAAAGTAAATGACGAAATAGTAAATGTTTTAGGTACTAAAGTTGACGAAAAGGATATTATTGAAATAAATGGTGAAGTTTTAGAAGAGGAACAAAAAGAATACTATTTACTTAATAAACCAAGAGGTGTTATTACATCTGTAAAAGACGACAAAAACCGAAAAACAGTTGTTGATTTAATCGATACTAATAAAAGAATTTATCCAGTTGGTAGATTAGATTATGACACAACAGGTATTTTATTACTTACCAATGATGGTGAATTAACTAATATGTTACTGCATCCTAAAAATGAAATAGAAAAAGTTTATATTGCTAAAATAGAAGGTATAATAGCGGTAAAAGATATTAATATACTAAGGTCTGGAGTTATCATCGATGGTGTTAAAACTTCTCGGGCTAAAGTAAAAATTAAAAAAATAGATAAAAAAAACAAGACTTCTATTGTCGAACTTATTATTCATGAAGGCAAAAATCATCA
>CAYPGI010000042.1:4660-8071 GCA_964410275.1 uncultured Muribaculaceae bacterium
TCAAGTTAAAAAGATGTTTCAAGCACTTGGTTATGAGGTTTCAAAATTAAAAAGAGAAAGAATTGCTTTCTTAGATTTAAGCGGATTAAAATCTGGAGAATATCGCTATTTAACTATTAAAGAAGTAAAACAATTATATAATATAGTAAAAAATAAGAAGAGTTAATTACTCTTCTTATTCTTTTTCAATTATTTCAATTGCGTCGGTTGGACAACTTTCCGCAGCTTCTCTAACGTCTTCCTCAAATTCTTCGGGAACTTCGTCTACTATTACAACTGAAATTCCTTCATCATTTAATTTAAACACAGAATCGCATATAGCTTCACAAGTTCCACAACCAATACATGCTTCTTCAATAACTCTTGCTTTCATATAGACATCCTCCTTACATAATTATAGATAAAAGTATATAAAAAAGCAAGTATCTTGTTTTAAAAAAAAATAAAATATGATATTATTAATATGAGGTGATGTTATGTCTAGTAGAATGGAAAAATATTATCAATCTAATACGAGAAATAACGATAGAACTTCTAAAAACCAAGATTTGTATAAAGAAATTTATGCCGAAAAAGAGTATACAAATGTTGAAGGAATAATTACTAGTTCTTCACCAAATGAAATTGACATAAATAAAATAAGAGAACTGCTAAAGAGTCAAGAAAAAAGTAATTCTATTGTTAAAGAAGCAAGGGTGACTCCAAAATTAGATTATGACGATCCTTTAGATGAAGAAAAAAATTATGATATAAAAGAAATTTTAGATAAAGCGCGTGATGAACGAGATGACAAGAATCCTGATTATCGTAGTTTAAAAAACACAGAGTACAATATTTTAAAAGGGATAAAACTAGATAATGAGAAGTTAGACTTTCAATCAGAAGCTGAAGAATTAAAAGAGTTAATTAATACGATTACAAATACTAGTTTATTAAATAAATTGGGCGATAGAGAACTTAGTTTAGAATTATTAAATGATTTAAGATCAAATACTATGATAGGTGATTCTAAATCAATTAGATCGATTATTGACCAAGAAAAGAAAATAGAAAAAAAGGAAAATGAAGAGATTGATAAATCGTTTTACACTTCTAGTTTAAATTTTAAAAACAAAGATTTTGAACAATTGCAGGATATAAATAATTCTCTTGAAAAAAATAATAAATTAATTAAATTTATGTTAGCGATTTTAATTATTGTTATAGTTACAGTTACATTATCAGTGTTCTATAGTTTTCTTAAGTAAATAAAAAAATAATAAAGTAATGAAATGTTATTTTATTATTTTATTTTATTGATATGTTATAATGATGGTGGTGAATGTATGTACAAAATAGGAAATATAAAAATAAGTAATAGAGTTGTTTTAGCCCCTATGGCAGGTATTAGTAATAGCGCATATCGTACTATTGTTAAAGAGATGGGATGTGGCTTAATATATGCTGAAATGGTAAGTGATAAAGCAATAACTTATGGTAATGAAAAGACAATTGATATGCTTTATATGAAAGAAAGTGAAAGACCGATTGTTCAACAAATATTTGGGTCAGATGTCGATTCGTTTGTAAGTGCGGCAAAATATATATATGAACATATGAAACCAGATATGATTGATATTAATATGGGATGTCCTGTTCCAAAGGTGGCTATTCGTAGTCAAGCAGGCAGTGCCTTATTAAAAAATCCTGATAAAGTTTATGAAATTGTTAAAAGTGTTGTAGATAATGTCCCAATACCAGTAACTGTTAAGATTAGAAGTGGTTGGGATAATAAAAATATCAATGCAGTTCAAATAGCTAAGATATGTGAGAAGGCTGGAGCTAGTGCAATAACAATTCATCCTCGAACTAGAAGTCAAGGATATAGTGGTTTAGCTGATTGGAGTATAATTAAGGCAGTCAAAAAAAATGTCAGTATTCCGGTAATTGGTAATGGTGATATTAAGAGTTGTTATGATGCTAAAAAAATGATAGAAGAAACTAATTGTGATTTCGTGATGATTGGTAGAGGTGTTTTAGGTAATCCTTGGTTAATTAAAGAATGTATAGATTATCTAGAACAGGGTATTTTACCTACTAGACTAAATACATTAGAAAAAATAGAGATGATAAAAAAACATTTAAATTATTTAAAAGAAACTAAGGATGAAAAAAGAGCGCTATTAGAAATTCGTAGTCACGCTGCCTGGTATTTAAAGGGAGTGCCTAGTAGTGGACAACTTCGTAATGACATTAATAAAGTAAAAAATATTGAAGAATTAAATTTATTGTTAGATAACTTTTTGAAAGGTGATGCAAATGACAGCTAATTTTAGTAAAAGATTTTTAGCTTATATAATTGATTTAGCATTATTAGTATTGTTTTTGGCGGTAACCAGTTCCGTAATATTGAATATGGATAATCAAAAAGTTTTAAATAATGAGTTAAGGACTATTGAAAATCAATTCTTAGAAGAAAAAATATCTACAAAATCTTATTTAAATCAAGTTTCTAACATCTATCATGAAATAGATAAAGAAAGAGTAATGGTTAGTATTCTTAATATAGTATATATTTTAATATATTTTATTGTTTTACCATTTTATAACAATGGTAAAACATATGGTAAAAAGTTAATTGGTATTAAAGTAGTACGTGAGGATGAAAATGATTTGACATTAAATGATCTTATATATCGAAATCTTTTTATAAATGGTTTAGGGTATATGTTGATATGTTTATCGTTAGTATATTTGATACCGAGTTTGTATTATTTTATAACTTCGTCAATTTTAAGTTTTATCCAAATAGTGCTAGTATTTACTAGTGTATTTATGATATCATATAAACATGACAAAAAAGGCTTGCACGATCTTTGGACAAAAACAAAGGTAGTAATAGATAAAAAATAGGTGATAAAACGGAAAGAAATGTTAAGCGGAAACCAACTGTAAAATAACTTGTATTAAAAAATAAATATAGAAGGTGGAATTATGAGAGAATTTACAGAACAAGAATTAGTAAGAAGAGGGAAAATACAAAAATTAGTTGATATGGGAATTGATCCGTTTGGGCAAAGAATAGATGTTACAAGCGATTCAAAAGATATTAAAGAAAAATATGAAAAATATTCTAAAGAAGAATTACATGATATGGATTTACCTGTTATTATTGCGGGGCGTATTATGACTAAAAGAATTAAAGGTAAAGCAGGATTTATGCATATTCAAGATAAATTTGGTCAAATTCAAATTTATGTAAGGGAAGATGCAATTGGTGAAGAACAATATTCTTTATTTGATGAAGCAGACTTAGGAGATATTGTTGGTATTGAAGGAAGTGTATTTAGAACTAATATGGGAGAATTAAGTGTAAAAGCTAATAAATATATCCATTTAGTTAAAGCATTAAAACCACTTCCAGATAAGTTT
>CAYPGI010000043.1:0-2122 GCA_964410275.1 uncultured Muribaculaceae bacterium
AGCACAAAAAATAGCACTCGTCAATATAGAGTGCTACAATGTTTTTCTTTTGTTTTTACTATTATTATATATATTTATCATATCATTTAATCTAAAGTTAATTGTTTTTTCTAGCCAGATATGTGCATCCCAAGGAAATTCAATTCTTTGTTCATCCGTTATTCCAGTATTAATTCTATTTTCAATCGTTTCAATTGCTTTTGATATATCTATTTTTTGAAAAACTTTCATTATTTCATCGCTTTTGTCAGCATATTTTCTACAAAATTCTTCAAAGTAAGGTAAAAATGTGTTTGGTTCATCATCTTTATGAAAAGTTAGTTGATAAGTTATATTATCAATCATACGCGCTATATCACCATAAGAACGCGCACCATTAAGCAAATCTCTAATATTATTATTCATTCTGGCCATAGTAGAACAATCATAGATAGGAGCTAACCTATATTGATTTCCATTTTGAATAATACTCCAATTAGTTTCGTTTCGATCACTTTCCATAAGTAAACCATCAAAACACCACATTTTTATTAAATCATCTAAAACATCAGTACAATTATTTAATCCACAAAATAAGCTCATAGCCATAATTATATTTTCTATTGAGTTATAATTTCCAATTTCATCAGCTATATTATTTTCTAACGTAATTGTTTTATAAAATTTAATGATACTTTCCCCCGATATAATAAGTTCATTATTTTTTAAAAAACTTTTTGTCACAACACCATATTGTCCTTGATAAAAAGCCAAATCATATTCAGCAACATTAAATCCACATTGCTTTCCTATTTCAGATGCAAAAAGTTCAGCCCAAACTTCATAATTCGATGCACCAGTTTTAAATAGGTATTTTACGCCATCTTTTTCTAACCAATGCTTTTCCTTACGGCCTTTTTTATAGTGATCTAATTCTTTATAATCATTTAAAATCAGACATCCCATAATTCTTTTTTCCATAATATCACTTCTTTATAGTTTTATAGTATAGCATTATTTTTTTAATTGTCAAATTAAAACAGAAGTATATACTTATACTTCTGTAAAAAAATCGAGAATTTTATCTAGACAATCAATAACTGGGTATCCTTTATCTTCAAGTTCAGTCGAAAACAATACTCCTATTCCATCTTCTTCAATCCATTCAGATAAATTTTTATCATAGTCATCTATTAAAATAGCATCTTTCGTATGCACCATTTTTGTTTTTGATATTGCTTTTGGTACAGGTATAACGGTAATATCTTTAAAATGTTTACGAATATACTTTACCTTTTCAATAGCTTCATTTAAAGAATTGATATGAGTTAAAATACTGACATTAAAACGTCCTGAATCTATAATTTTTTGAATACAGTTAATTCCATCATTTATAATTGGGGTTATTTGTAACAACCATTTCCAATCCATTTCTGAATAAAACTTTTGAGTAGCTAATTGATCCTTTTTATTTATTCCTTCTTTTTTTAAAAGTTCATAGGTAATATTAATAGTATCTAATATAACTCCGTCAAAATCAATATATAAGTTTTTCATACATCATCACCACTCTAATAATTATAGCATAAAAAAAATAATCAATAAATGATTATTTTAAAGCATCGATTAGTTCAGCTTTTTTCATTGTTGAATATCCTGTGATTTCTTTTGCTTTTGCTAATTCACGAAGTTCAGCAACAGTCATAGCAGCATAGTCAACTTTTTCAGTTTTAGGAGCAGTTTTTACTTCTTTTGAAGTTGTTGTTTCTTTAACCACTTTTTTTTCTGATTTAACTGTAGCAGGTTTATAATCTTTACCTGTTAAAGCATCTTTAGCAATCTTTACTAACTCAGTAAAACTAGCTGGATTATCAATAGCAATTTCACTTAACATTTTTCTATTAACAGTTACTCCTGCTTTTGTTAAACCGTTGATGAATTTAGAATAACTAATTTCATTTTCTCTACAAGCAGCATTGATTCTAGTAATCCATAATTTTCTAAAATCTCTCTTCTTTTGTCTACGATCACGGTATGCATACTTTAATGAATGCATTAATTGTTCATGAGCTGTTCTATATAATCTATGTTTACTTCCGAAATACCCTTCAGTTTGTTTCAATACTTTTTTATGACGAGCACG
>CAYPGI010000043.1:2132-7759 GCA_964410275.1 uncultured Muribaculaceae bacterium
CTAACCGTACCACCTTTAACTCTTGTCATGTGTTAATCCTCCTTTAATACTATATTAATTCTTTAATTCTTTTAAAATCACTTTTACTTAATTTATTATCATTTCTACCTTTAAGGGTAAAACTTGAACTTTTCTTTCCTGTTTTGTGATTTGATCCAGGTTTTTTTGTACTAATAGTTCCACCTGGACGTACATTTAGAACTTTTTTAGTTCCTTTATGAGTCTTTAATTTTGGCATAAAATATCCTCCTCTTATTTGTCTTTTTTAGGCATTAGTATCATTGTCATATTACGACCATCCAATATAGGTTTTTGTTCAACTGCAGCAATACTATCCAAAGTTTCAGCAAAACGAAGTAATACATTTCTTCCAAGTTCAGTATGAGCCATTTCTCTTCCCCTAAAGCGAATTGACACTTTAATTCGATGACCTTTTTCTAAATATTTACTTGAATTTTTAATGCGAGTATCAAAATCATGTTTATCAATAGTAACTGATAAACGATACTCTTTCATTTCTAAATTAGTTTCGCGTTGCTTCTTGATGTTTTCTTTTTGCTTCTTCTTAGTTTCATACTTAAATTTACTATAATCCATGATTTTACAAACTTGTGGATTTGCTGATGGGTTAATTAAAACCAAATCAAATCCAGCATACTTAGCTAAAGTAAGTGCATCATCGATTCCTTTAACTCCTAGTTGTTCCCCGTTAGGTCCTATAACAAATACTTCTTTCGCTCTGATTTGTTCATTTATATACAAATCTCTTTCTTTACTAGCGATAACTGACACCTCCATAAAAAAAGTGCATACAAAGTATCCACTTAAAAACGATATAAATATCGGCATTTACCCAAAACTTAAAGTAATCGGGTGAGAAGTGGATACTTCTTCTTTCCTTTTTTTTAATTTCTATAATATTATAACATTAATTATATATTTGTCAATACAAATTATACAATTAAGCTCTTGAATCATATTTACCAGTACTAGTTGATACTATAATAGTATCTCCGTTATTGATAAATAATGGAACCTTTACTACCAAACCATTTTCTAATGTAGCTTCTTTTGTAGCATTATTAGCAGTATTTCCTTTAACAGCAGGTTCTGTACTAGTAATAGTATATTCAATCTTTTCAGGTAATAGTATTCCTAATAATTCACCTTCATAAAAAGTTAAATCAACATTAACTCCTTCTTTTAAAAACTCAGCTTCTTCACCTATTTGTTCTTTAGAAAGTTCTATTTGTTCATAGTTATCCATATTCATAAAGTAATATGTTTCTCCACTAACATATAGATATTGCATTGATACTTTATTAATAGGAGCTTTACCTAATTTAATACCAGCATTAAATGTATGATCAATTGTCGCTCCTGTTCTTAAATTTCTTAACTTTGTTCTTACAAACGCAGGACCTTTACCAGGTTTCACATGTAAAAATTCAAGTACCGAATATATATTTCCGTCAAAAGTAATTGTCATACCATTCTTAATATCATTTACATTAATCATTATATCCCTCCTTCACCAAAAAATAAGGTTTACTCCTTATTTCTTTTCCTTATGTGGTGTCGCTTTTTTACATTTTTTACAAAATTTATTTAGTTCTAAACGTTCTGTAGTATTCTTTTTATTTTTTTCAGTACGATAATTTATTTCTTTACAAACAGTGCATTGTAAATCGATTCTTTCTCTATTTTCACCTTTTTTTGCCATATAATTCCCTCCTTCTCAATACATACGAACATATTATAGCAAATTATTTATAAAATTGAAAGTATTTTTCTGAAACTTGATAAGCAAGACGACTATTAACCCCTGATTGATATATACTTCCGTTATTTTTATGAGATATATCAGGAGAAACAATAGTAAACGTCACAGTAGGATTATCATATGGAGCATACGCGACAAAATTATGAGTAATCGTTTCAGTATCAATTTTATTATCGCCATTAGTATCTATAAAACTTTGACTAGTCCCTGTCTTACCAGCCGGATTATACATAGGATTAATATAATAATATCCTGTTCCATAAGGTTCTAATACTGTTTTAAACCCCATTTGAACTCTTTGAAGAAATATATTTTCAGTATTAACTTTATTTAAAACTATTGGTTTTGTTTCATAAATAACACTTGTCAAAGGTTCTTCACTAGGTTTATAAACCTTTTTTAACAAATATGGTTGCATCCGATATCCATTGTTCGCAATTGTTCCGATATATTGTGATAGTTGAATTGGTGTATAAGTATCATATTGTCCAATTGAAAAATCCAATAAATATCCCGGCAAAGTATTACTACCTTTATATCCTAAACTTTCTACTGGTAAATCAATACCTGTTTTTATTCCTAATCCAAATTCCGCGAACAATTTTCGATAAATATTAAACGCTTCTCTATCTATAGTTAAAGGTTGATTGTATTGATAATGACCTTTTCCTACTCTAATTGCTGTATTAAATTGATAAGTATTCGAAGATTGAGTCAAAGCAGTTATATCGTTGACATTACCTAAATACATCCATGAGCATTTTATTGGAGTATTAACTATTTTAATACAAGCATCATCTCTTACTTCGCCTATTTTCAAGGCACCAGTATTATATCCCACAATATGAGAAGCTCCTTTAACAACTGAACCAGCCGCAACTGGTGAGGTAGTAATACCTGGCGAATAATCATATATTTCATAACCATTAGTGGTTTCTACGATTTGTTTCCCAGCCATCGCTAAAACTTCTCCTGTTTTAGGATTACTAACAACGACAAAAGAGCGGTTATAATATTCTGTATTAGGCTCGTTTTTAGCCGCTATTAATTGATTAACAATGATATTTTCTATAGCCTTTTGCAATTCGATATCAATAGTTAAAATAATATCATTTCCTCTAGTCCCTTCTTCTAATAATTTATATGTTCCATCATTTAACACTTCATACTTGTTTTTTATTCCTTTTAAATAATTATCATATTGGTACTCTAAATAACTAGTTCCAACTTGATCATCCAAACTATAACCCAAAGCTAAATAATAATCTTTTAATTCATAAGGAATACCTGTTTCAGTTGTAGAAACACTACCTAATATTGTTCTAAATGTGTCACCATATAAATACCTTCTTTGCCAATCCAATCTAGTATTAAAGCCATTTAAAACACCAATATTTTCAGATACTTTTGCGTATTCTTCATCACTTATATTATTTTTTTTAATTATTTTTTCATCATAAGAATATCCTTTATTCATTAATGAATAAATATAAGCAGCTTCTTTATCCAAAACATTATATTCACTTAGTTCAGAATCGGTTATTCTTTCTAACTTTATTTTTTTAATATCATTACTATTTAATTTTCTTTCTTCATACTTTTGCCATTCTTCATCAGTTACCTTTTTATTACCTAATTCATTATTATTAATTAACCAAAATTCCCTTAAATTTAGTTCACTTAGTTTAGAAAAATCCAAGTCAATCATATCTGCTAATTTATATGCCAGATCGACTTCTTCTTTTGCCTTTATATTAACTTCCTTTTTATAATAAATAACTTTTATCGCTTCATTATCAACTATTAGTCTTCCATTTCTATCATATATTCTTCCTCTAGGGGCAGTAGTTCCATAAGTAATATTTTGTTTAAGTTCAATTAATTTAGTTGCATAAAAATCTTTATTAATGATTTGAACATAAAACAAGTTACCTAAAAGAATTAACATAATCAATATAATAACACTAATTACTATATTATATCTTTTTTCTATTACTTCTTTTATATCTCTAAAGTGTTTATAGTAACTATATTTAGTATTATAATTTTTCTTTGGTTTTTTCTTTTTCATGCTACCCCCTTAATAAATATTTTATCAATCATATACATATATTATAACGAGGTGAAATATGAAAGATAAGTTAATAATAGAATATATAAACAAAATGACTACTAAAGATATCGATGAATTCGCTAAGAAAAAAGGTATAACATTAAAATCAAGTGAATTAGATTTAGTTTTAAAAAAAATCAAATCTGAGTGGCGTACAATTCTATACGGAAATCCAATTCCTATTTTAAAAGATTTAGAAGGAAAAATGAGTCAAATTAACTATAAAAAAGTAGAAGAACTCTTTATTTATTTTAAAAATATGTATAATAGTTATTTATAGTATGTCCTAATATCATCAATTAAATTATCATTGAACTTTTTTTTCTTTATCATATCTATTTCAAATTTATATGGCGGGTACATTCTGTCTTTACTATTATCGTCAATACTAACATAAGGTGTTTCTAATATTTTAGGAATATCTTTTAATTTTGAATGATATATAATTTTTATTAAATTATCAAATCCTAAAGTTCCAAATCCAAAGTTTTCATGTCGATCCTTGTGTGAACTAATATCATTTTTACTATCGTTTATATGAATGCACTTTAAGTACTTTAGTCCAATTATTTTATCAAAGTCTTCCAAAACCTTATCAAAATCTTTAATATCATATCCAGCATCATTAATATGACAAGTATCAAGACAAACACCAATATGTTCTTTTAATTCTACTCCATCAATAATCTCTTTTATCTCATTAAAATCTCTACCGATTTCAGTTCCTTTACCAGCCATTGTTTCAAGATATATGTTAACATTTTTATTGTTATTAAGAACTTTATTTAAAACAAAAATAATACTCTCAATTCCTTTTTTTGCTCCAGCACCTACATGACTACCCGGGTGTAATACAATACTAGTTAAACCTAGTTGCTCTACTCTATCCATTTCTTGCCTTATAAAGCTAATAGCAAAATCAATATTAATCTCATTTGCCGGATTAATAATATATGGTGCATGAACAATAACATTGTTAAAATTAATATTATTTTCTTTCATCACAAAATGAGCTTTCTTAGTCATCTCATCATCAATTAAAGCACGATTAGTATTTTGAGGAGCACCTGTATATAACATAAAAGTATTTGCTCCATAACTAAGTGCTTCATTAACACTACCTAATAACTGATCATTCTTAGTAAACGAAACATGTGAGCCAATAATTATATCCTTCATAAATCATTCTCCTTAGTTTTATTATATCAAAAAAAAGGATATTTTTATATCCTTTTACTTGTTTTTTATCGACTGATTCCTTCAGGTTCTATTTCTGGTGCTGCTTGTTCTGGAACTGTTTCACCTTTTACTTGCTTTAATAAATCAGGATTTATCGTTTTAGTTAATTCTGCGATTTTTTGTTCAGCAGTCTTGATTATAGCAAGTTGTTTTTCCATTTCCATAATCGCTTCTCTTTGTTCTTTCAAACCTTGTTCATAAGATAAAACAGTAGCTTCTTGCTCTTCATAAGATAAGTTATTATCTTTTGATACTATATCTTCTGCAAGTCTAGCGTCTTCCCATTCTTTCTTTTCAGCTTCAGTATAATTATATCCATCATTTAATTCATTTCTATAACCAGCACGTAAAGTATCAATACCACCTAATAAAGTTTCTGTTTCATTATGTTCTATATTAATTGGTTGTTCTACTGGAGTAGCAACTGGTTCTTCAACTGCTGGCTCTACTGGAGTAGCAACTGGTTCT
Source organism: uncultured Muribaculaceae bacterium (assembly GCA_964410275.1). Lineage (GTDB taxonomy): Bacteria > Bacillota_I > Bacilli_A > RF39 > UBA660 > UBA5364. The sequence continues at coordinate 7,736 of CAYPGI010000043.1, forward strand.
TCAATTGCTGGCTCTACTGGAGTA